>JADFWI010000554.1 GCA_015222985.1 Pseudomonadota bacterium
CGAATTTCGAATTTATCAAAAATCGATCCGGCGACAATCTCTATGATTTCACGGGACTACCTTCGAGAATGACGGAGCCCTGTTCACATTGGAACGTCTCTTGCATATGGTAGGTGTTCATGATACCAGAATAGAGATCTTGGACTACCCTGTTTTGGAAACACCCAATAGCAAGGAGAGATACTTATGCCAATTTATGTGTGGCAAGGTCAAGACAGAAAGGGCGCAATCCAGAAGGGCGAAACAGAGGCCCCTGACGAGGCTGCGGTGCAGGCCCAGTTGCGCCGTATGCATATCAAGCCTACGAAGATCAAGAAAAAGCCCAAGGACTTGTTTGAAAACGTTTCCTTCCTGCAACCCAAAGTGCAATCTGCCGATGTGGTGGTATTTTCAAGGCAATTTGCAACTATGATTAGCGCCGGCCTTCCGCTCATTCAATGTCTTGACATCCTGCAGTCCCAGCAAGAAAATAAGACGTTCAAGAAAATACTGAAGGAGATCAAGGAGAATGTGGAGTCTGGCTCTACACTCGCAGAGGCGTTGGGGAAGTACCCTCAGACGTTTGATGATCTTTTTGTTAACATGGTTGCGGCAGGCGAGACGGGTGGCATTCTTGATACGATTCTGGATCGACTTTCCGCATACATGGAAAAGGCTATGAAACTCAAGAAACAGGTGAAGTCGGCCATGACTTATCCTGTTATCGTCCTTATTATTGCCGTTTTGGTAATTGCCGTGATCTTGGTCTTCGTGATCCCGGTTTTTGAAAAGATGTTTGCTGATTTTGGCGGGGCCCTTCCCGCACCGACACAGATTGTCGTGATCTTAAGCAGGTTTGTCAAGGGCAATATCCTTTACATGATTGGCGCTCTGGTAGCTTTTGTGTTTGCCTTCAGGCGATTCTATAGGACTGAAAAAGGCCGAGTTCTGGTCGATGACTATATGCTCAAGCTACCCGTCTTTGGCATGCTTTTGCGTAAGGTGGCCGTAGCCAAATTCACTCGCACGCTCGGCACCATGGTCAGCAGCGGGGTGCCGATCTTGGACGCCCTTGATATCGTGGCAAGGACTTCAGGCAACAAGACCGTTGAGTCGGCTATCTTCAAGGTCCGATGGGCTATTAGCGAGGGACAAACGATGGCTGGTCCTCTGGCAGAAAGCGGTGTGTTTCCGTCCATGGTTTGTCAGATGGTGGCAGTAGGAGAGTCAACAGGGGCCTTGGATGCAATGCTGTCAAAAATAGCTGACTACTATGATGATGAGGTTGATGCTGCAGTTGACAGCCTGACTTCCATGATTGAGCCCTTTATGATGGTCTTTTTGGGTGTTACAATCGGCGGGTTGGTGATTTCCATGTATCTACCTATCTTCAAAATGGCCGGTATGGTTGGCGACTAACGCAGTGACTGGAGTCACTTCTAACGCACTGATTTCACATGGATATACGGCTAGGAGGCTCCAGTGGTTGATGTTTTTGCGAGTCGTATTTACCACTTTCCTGCTGGGCTCCACTGTCATCGTCCAGTTCAAGGATCGTGAATCACTCATTGCCCCCCCTTTCCTTGTACTCTATGGCCTCATTGGCACTGTCTATGTTCTCACTTTTCTCTATGTTGTGATCTTCAAACGACTGGGGCCAACTCTCAGCTTCACATATGCGCAGATTGGTCTTGATACTCTGCTCGTGACCTTGCTCATCTACGTAACGGGTGGCATTGCCAGTGTCTTTTCTTTTCTCTATCTAGTCGTCATTGTTTACGCAAGCATTCTTCTTTACAAGAAAGGGAGCCTCATCATGGCCGCCCTGTGCAGCATTCAGTACGGGGTCATGATAGACTTGGAGTACTATGGCATTTTGGAGCCGTTTTATACCCAAGCAAGTTTGAGTGTTCAGGCATATGAGGGGTCGTTCGTCATCTACAAGATCGTTATGACTGTGCTGGCCTGTTTCTTGGTCGCTTTCTTGAGCAGCTATCTTGCTCAGCAGACCGTTAGGAGCGAGAGAGAACTCGAGGCCAAACAGAAGGACTTTCGACAGTTAGAGGCCTTTAACGCCAGCATTGTGCACAGTATGGACAGTGGGTTGCTAACGTTGGACGTGGCAGGTGCGATTACTTCCTTCAACACCGCGGCCGAGAGAATAACAGGCTTTGCGCGGGCCGAAGTTTTGGGAAAGCCACTGGCGACGATTTTTCCGGAGGTGGTTCAGCGATATGACACATCTGCAGAATCCCATCAAAAGGGGCCATATCGTCACGATGTTACGTTTAGAAAAAGTGATGGGACTGTTGGTTACCTTGGTTTCTCAGTGTCTTCATTGCGAGAACGTGGCGGGAGGGCAATCGGCAACTTGCTGATTTTTCAGGATCTAACGGCCATGAAGATCATGGAGTCCCATGTCAAGAGGGTGGAGAAGCTGGCCGCTGTCGGAGAGATGGCGGCTGGCATAGCTCATGAAATAAAAAACCCACTTGCATCCATGACTGGCTCGATCCAGCTTTTGAAGGCTCAAGTTGGCATGACGTCAGTTACAGAAAAGCTTATGCAGATTGTCCTGAGAGAAGCCGATAGGCTCAATGGCCTGGCAAATGATTTTCTCCTGTTTGCACGTCCCAGTTCAGGCAAAGTCGAACCCGTGGACCTTGGTTCCGCTATCGAGGAGACCCTGGAGTTATTTGAGCAGGATGCTATTTGCCGGAACAGAATAAAGGTGCGGCGGCGCCTGGCCCCTAACATATGGACCAAAATGGATCCTAAGCACATACGTCAGATCCTGTGGAACCTGCTCTTAAACGCTGCCGAGGCAGTTGATGGAACGGGTTCTGTTGAAGTCGCATCTGAAGTCGTGGAAGACATGGCACAAATCTCTATCAAGGACGATGGCTGTGGCATGTCGGAAGGGACGCAAAAAAACATCTTTGATCCCTTCTTTACCACCAGGGCACAAGGCACAGGTTTAGGCCTTTCAATTGTCCACAGGCTTTTGGAATCCTACGGCGGACGTATTAACGTCGAGAGTCGAGAAGGCCTGGGAACCACGTTTGTCCTGTGCCTGGAGAGAATACAATCCCCAGGCCTTTTGCCTTGACACATAGAGACAAATGGGTTAGCAAAAATCTTTTAATATACTGGTGAGGTGCGGCTGTACTGTGGACGAGACGAGTGAAGTTGTTCGCCAACGACGAGAAAAAGCACAGGCCTTGGTGGATGAAGGAGTTGAGCTTTATCCTAATGATTTTAGGCTTTCCCACACGGTCGAGAGCGTAAGGGAGTATATTCGCAAACAAAAAGAAGACGTGGACGATACGGCCGTTTTTTCGATGGCTGGCCGCATCATAGGGCGCAGGTCCTTTGGAAGAGCCACTTTCCTCCATTTCAGGGACTACACTGGTCAACTTCAGGCCTACGTAAAGCAAGACGAAATTGGGCAGAACACCTATGAGTTGTTCAAGAAATTCGATATTGGCGACTTCATAGGGATCAAGGGCACCGTATTTCTTACCAAAACAGGGGAATGGACTATCTCGGCCAAAGAGATTCGTCTGCTGTCAAAGACGATTAGGCCATTGCCCGAAAAATTCCACGGGCTAAAGGATACAGAGAAACGCTACCGTCAGAGGTATCTTGACCTCGTCATGAATCCTGAAGTTCGGGCTATCTTTGTCAACAGGGCCCGGATCATTCAGACCTTCAGGGAGTTCCTACTGGAGCGAGATTTCTTGGAGGTGGAGACTCCCATGATGCAGCCATTGCCAGGAGGAGCTGAGGCCACGCCTTTTAAGACCTTTCACAATGCCTTGGGAGTCGAACTCTTCTTGCGTATTGCACCTGAGCTTTACCTGAAGCGATTGGTCATTGGGGGAGTTGAAAGGGTTTTCGAGATAAACAGGAGTTTCAGGAACGAAGGTATTTCAACACAGCACAATCCGGAATTCACTATGCTGGAGTTCTATGTTGCTTACGCCACTTACGAAGATCTTATGACTCTGACAGAGGAGATGTTTAGGTTCGTAACCCAGCGTGTTTTGGGCGTTTCCGGTTTTACATACCAGGGGAACAAGATAGACTTGGAAGGACCGTGGCGCCGACTATCATTGAAGGATGCACTGAGTGAACTGGGCGGTGTTGATCCCTCTGCGTTCAATGATCGGGAGCGATTGCTCGATTTTGCCAAATCCAAAGGGATTCAGGTCACAAAAGTGAGGCGGCTGGGGAAAATTCTGACAAAGCTGTTCGATGTGCTGGTCGAACCCAAGCTGATCGAGCCCACTTTTATTGTGGACTATCCAGTGGAGATCTCTCCACTTGCCAGGAGGAGCGCCTCGGACCCCGAGTTGACCGAGCGATTTGAGCTATTCATTGGAGGCAGTGAGATTGCCAACGGGTTCTCAGAACTCAATGATCCGGTTGACCAGAAAAAGCGCTTTCTGGATCAGGTTGCAGATCGCGACGAGGGTGATGAAGAAGCTCACCACATGGATGAAGATTACGTGCTGGCTCTCGAATACGGCATGCCTCCCACCGCTGGTGAAGGTATCGGCATTGATCGATTTGTCATGTTGCTGACCGATGTGCCCTCCATCCGCGAGGTGATCCTTTTTCCCCAGTTGAAGAGCAGAACTTAGGGTTCGCGAAGAAATAAATTTACATTTTCAGGAGTCGAGGCGCACGCATGGCAAGGCGCGAGGAGGGCGAATAGCAA
>JADFWI010000102.1 GCA_015222985.1 Pseudomonadota bacterium
CGATCTGTGTGTACGGTTTTGCTAACAGCGACCAACTTCACCGTTTCCGGGTCACGGCCACAGGCCACGGCAGCCTCGCTGATTTGATCTTTAACGTGTTTCAGTCTGGTTTTTATCTCAAGCATTACCATATCTCTTCGCCCCGTTAACCCGTCACCTTCAGCGCTGAACTACACCCACCTTTACTAAATAATCCACAACCTCACATACCGGAAGGCCCACCACATTGGTGTAGGAGCCATCGACCCTCTTGATCAAGATTGTTCCCAGCCCCTGTGCTGCATATCCCCCAGCCTTATCAAAGGGTTCCTCGGTATTGATGTACCAATCGATCTCGGCTTTGCTCAGCGGCTTAAACACGACCCTGGTTTCCACAGTCTCGCAAAAGAAGTGTTGCGCCGCTTTGCAACAGATACAATAGCCAGTCAGCACCTTGTGTGTGTTGCCACTTAGCGACTTAAGCATAAGACGTGCTTCGTCTTTCGTACGGGGCTTGCCCAAGACGGTATTTTGAATGACGACTATGGTGTCCGCGCCGATGACCCACTTTTCGGGATATCGCTCGGCAATCTCTCCTGCCTTGGCTTCGGCAAGGAGTCGAACGTATTCTTCCGGCGATGTCATGGGCACAGAGCTTTCATCCACAGCGCTGGGTATCACCGCAAACGTCAGGCCGGCCTGATTTAAAAGATCGCGGCGCCTGGGGGACTTTGAGGCAAGGATCAGGCCATTACGTAACAGAGGTTCTGTCATGGTCCTTTATAGCTACCAGAAGATGTGAGATTTGACAACGTTCCTCTGGCCAACTATATGAAAAAGACGTAGCCAGCACGTCGGGGGCAGTGCCAGGGTCAACGGCATCGAATGTGGGGATGGGCTATCCACTGGAATGGTATCTGTGAAACAGAGTACTAAAGGGCGAGCAACATTTTTGATCATTGGGGCTGGTAAGTTCGGCGCCAAGGCTGTTGAAAGGCTCCACAGGAAGAGGCCCGAAGTCCGGCTTACAATCGTGGATCAGAACATGGAAGCCTTGTCCCGCTTGAGTCATCTTCAGGTGGAACAGGTTTGCCACGAAGGCGCCTCCTTTCTCAATGTCTGCCTTGATACGGAACCATTGCCGGAATGGATTATCCCGGCTGTGCCAATACATCTGGCATTCGAGTGGGTCCGCCTCAAGATGTCGGAACACGGCCGTTTGGAAGTATTTCCTGTCCCGGCAGGGATAGAGGCCGTGCTTCCAAATCCAATGAGAGGGACGGATGGACAGCTATTTGTCAGCTATGCAGATTTTGTCTGTCCTGATAACTGTACGGAGCCCGTTGACCGGTGTACATTCACGGGCAAGCCGCGAAAGGGGCTACTCTATGAGAAACTGGAGGGGATCTCCTATCACGATTTCACGTCTGTGGTCATTCGAAGCCATCAACTGGCCCCCGGAGTAGGGGGGTACCGACCAGAGGCGCTTAAAGAGAGCTTGGGCAAAATCGCAGAAAGCAAAGGTCCGGTGCTATATAGCACGGCCTGCCTTTGCCATGGTGTAATGCATGCCTTTACGATTTCTTGATTAGATAGGCGTGCCGGATATAAAGAAATTCTGGATATGCCATTCCTGGACAGGGTTCATGCCCCCGCCTTGCCAACTGACTACTTTTCATTGCATAAGGAGCATTTTTGGACTATCAACTACCAAGAATGTGCAGTTCTAAACTGGGATGAAATTGGAATGATAAAACATTCCAATTTGACATTTTTTGACGATTAAAGGTCTCTGGCAGAAACAGGCTAAGAGGCCGCAACGACAATATTTTCAGCGATTTGCCTGGGTGGCGGAACTGGTAGACGCAAGGGACTTAAAATCCCTTGAGGCATGTCCTCGTGCGGGTTCAAGCCCCGCCCCAGGTACCAGAAATCATCCCCCGAAATTAACCCATTGATCAAAACAAAAAAAGAGCACTCCATCTGAATCGATGGAATGCCCTGTTGTGGCCTCGAAAAGCGACCTAGACGACAGTCACATTTACTGCAGAAGGACCTTTTGTGCCCTGCTCGACATCAAAGGTCACTTTGTCGCCTTCATTGAGAGACTTGAAACCGGTTGCATTGATCCCTGAATGATGAACGAATACATCCGGGCCATCTTCCTGCTCAATAAAGCCGTAGCCTTTGCGCTCATTAAACCACTTCACAGTTCCATCGGCCATTGTGACACCCTCCTTTCAAAGAAATTCTCATAGTTCCAAACTTCAGGTTGCCACTATTGACAAATGGATCTTCCCTCAGAACGAAACCGGGCCCCCAATAAAGACGACCCTTTATTGATTATTTGTATGATAACCTACTCCTTTGATGGAAATCAAGGAGTTTTCCTCCTGCATCAAGGTAACGTCAAAGTCTTTCGAGTTTCCCCAAATTAGAAGGAGTTGCGACGTCTTAAATTCGAAATCCGAATATCGAAATTCGAAACAATGTTCAAAATTCGAATACAAAATGACCAAAACATCGTGCTTTATTGTCAGTATCTAGCTGAAATGTCCCAAATATGCTTGTGTTTTTGAATTTGGTGCTTTGGTCATTAGGATTTGTTTCGCATTTCGTGCTTCGAATTTATCAAAAATCGATCCGGCGACAATCTCTATGATTTCACTGGACTACCTTCGAGAATGACGTGGCCCTGCCTCCTGTATGGGACGAACATGACCGGTAACGTTCCGTCCTTCTTTTAGCTCCTCATTATCTTCGAGTTCTTCCCCGTGTCCGATAGCCAACAATTTGACACATTAAAACGCTATCCCGTTGGGATGTCAACCCGCTCATAGCTGGGCTCTAATGTGTCCACCAGATAGAATCCAGGGGACCCATCTTTTCCCATAACCTCCCCAGGATTCAATAACACTGTCTGCCCCACCCTATCGAGGTATGTCTCGTGCGAGTGCCCAAAACAGACCAGATCGAACCGGCCGCTAGCTGCCAAACCCTCTGCCATGGCCCGGTAGTGCGTAAAGGCAATCTTGAAATCGCCAACCTCCAATTCTCCGGTCAGGCCGTACAGCGTGATATAGGAAAGCTCAGTAAAGGAGAGTTTGGTCAGAAGGTACTGGTCTCCGTCATTGTTGCCAAATACCCCGTGCACCGGAATCTTTGCTTGATCAAGCTCCTTGAGGACGAAGGGGGCGACAAAGTCCCCGCAGTGAATTATGGCCTCAACCCCGTGCTCCTTAATCAAGGCAAGAGCTTTTCGCACATTCCAAATGTTGTCGTGGGTATCACTCATTACGGCAAGGATCATGATCTATTCCTCCTTTTCATTGAAACATAGAATGGCATTGGACTGATTCCTTAGCAAAGCATATTTGCATAGAAAAGCCTTTTTCTGGAAGGTATGTAAAATCGACTGTCAGAGGATCTGAGGTACGAAGCAGGCACATGCCCTTATTTGCTTGACTTAAAGCGCATGATTCTCTATGCGGAATAATAATGCCAATGCTGTGTCAGATCAGAAAGGAACACCATGAAAAGTGCTGTGTATTTTGCAGATCTTCGCACCACATATAGCCAAAACCTTCTTTCTAAGGTCAAGGGACTGCTGGATGCTGTGGGTTTGGCTGACAAGGTTAAGAAAGATGCCCTCGTGGCCCTGAAACTCCACTTTGGAGAGGCGGGAAATACCGCTTATATACGACCCGTCTTTATCCGGAAAATCATTGACAGCATCAGGAAGGCGGGAGGCCGACCGTTTTTGACTGATGCAAATACCCTTTATGTTGGAAGTCGCAGTGACTCGGTTGACCATCTGACCACAGCTATTCAAAACGGGTTTTCCTATGCTGTGGTTGGCGCCCCCTTGATCATTGCCGACGGCCTAAGGGGCGGCATGGAAACGGCCGTGACTGTGGGCTTGAACCGATTCAAAAAGGTCTACATAGGCGCTGAAATCGTCCGGGCAGACGTTATTGTGAGCGCTGCGCACTTTAAGGGTCATGAGCTTTCAGGCTTCGGGGGCACGATCAAGAACCTCGGGATGGGGTGCGCCTCCAGAAAAGGAAAATTGGCCCAGCATTCCACGGTCTCCCCCAAGGTGAAAAGAAAAAAATGCCAAGGCTGCGGCGATTGTGTGGGATACTGTGCCCATAACGCTATTTCCCTGGTCGATGAAAAGGCAAGGATCGACGCGAAGAAATGCGTCGGTTGTGGGGAGTGTATTATCATCTGCCCGAATCAGGCCATCCAGATCCAATGGGATCAGGCCATTCCGGTCTTTCTGGAAAACATGGTGGAGTATATGGCCGGGGTCCTGAAGGGAAAAGAGGCCAGGGCTACCTTTCTTAATTTTATTACCGATGTGTCCCCTGCCTGCGACTGCTATCCGTACAACGATGCTCCAATTGTGGCCGACATCGGCATCGTTGCCTCAAACGACCCGGTAGCCATTGACCAGGCTTCAGCCGACCTGGTCAACCAGGCAGAGGGTCGGAAAAACTCTTCACTTACCAAAAACCTCAAACCCGGCAAGGACAAGTTCCGGGCGCTTTATCCGAAGGTTGACTGGGAGATCCAGTTGGAATACGCGGAAAAGATCGGACTTGGAAGCAGGGACTATGATCTCGTAAAAATCTGACA
>JADFWI010000103.1 GCA_015222985.1 Pseudomonadota bacterium
TGCGATACGCATACCAGGCTCAGATGCCGGAACTAAATACGGGATCGCCCCGCTCTCCGACTTTTTGACTGTCACGTTGACACCGGGCGGTGCAACTTTGTTCACATGTGCCTGGACCAAATCGGCAATTCTGGACGGATTCTGGTCGGCTACCAGACGGCATGAAATCTTGGCATGTGCGGTGCTGGGCAGGACCGTTTTTAAACCCTCTCCCTGGAAGCCACCATATATGCCATTTACCTCCAGGGTTGGCCGAGCCGAGGCTCGTTCATAGGTACTGAATCCCGGCTCGCCAAAAGTGCTCAGCGCGCCGACCTCGCACAGATATTCGGCTTTATCAAAAGGTATTTGGCCTATATGGCCCCGCTCTTCATCGGTGAGTTGTCGGACGTCGTCGTAGAACCCGTCTACAGTGATCCGTCCATCTTTTTCATGCATTGAGTCCAATATCTTGACCAGGGCATGGATCGGGTTTGCAATGGTGCCACCATAGGTCCCGGAGTGGAGGTCATGATCGGGACCCTGGACGTCGATGAATATAGCTGCCAGTCCCCGGGTGCCCAGGATGAGAGCTGGCTGATTTTCTTCCCACTGCCCGCCGTCGGCACTTAAGATCAAATCGCAGGACAGCAACTCCTTGTTGGCCGATATGAAATCCGGCAACTGGGGGCTGCCGATCTCCTCTTGACCCTCAAACAGGAACTTGACGTTGACTGGCAAATCGCCCTCGGTCTTTAGCAAGGCTTCAGTTACGATAATAGGGATAAGCATGTTGCCTTTGTCATCAGACGCACCTCTGGCGTAGATGCAGCCATCCTTAATGATAGGCTCAAAGGGTGGGTTGTCCCATAAATCCAGAGGATCCACCGGCTGGGTATCAAAGTGGCCGTAGATCATTACTGTCGGTTTGTCTGAGGCGTGCAGCCATTCGCCGTAGACGACCGGATGGCCGCCTGTGGGCATGATTTCGACTGATTCGATTCCGGCTGCTTTCATCCTGGCCTCCACCCACTCGGCTGCGTGCTGGACGTCGGGCGTATGTTCAGGCAGACTGGATATGCTGGGAATCCGCAGAAACTCGATCAATTCGTTAATGAATCTGTCCTTGCGCTCGTGCAGATAAGTTTGCCATTCGGCCATTTCAATTGCCTCCTTTGTTTTGAGTTAGTAAAAAGTGTAAAATTTGTCTTGGAGCAGATTATATGGTATCAGGTATGTAGTTGCAAAGATTATTAAGCTAAAGATGGCTCATGGGAGGCAGTATGGAGCTTACATGGTTTGGCACGGCTGGTTTTCGCATTGCAACCGGCAAGCACACTATCCTGATTGATCCGTATTTGTCCCGCAATGAGAAGGCTCTTCCAAAGCAATCTTTAAAACCATCTGATATTCAAGATGGAGATTTGATCTTTATCTCTCATGGGCATTTTGATCATATTTACGATGTTCCACTAATCGCCTCAAAGACAGGGGCAAAGGTCTATTGCGGCAAAGACATTGATGACACTCTGACCCAAAAGGGCGTGAAGAGAGAGCAGATCAATGGCGTTAATTCTGATGGAGAAATTTTTGACTTTAACGGAATACAAGCTCAGGCATTTTTCAGCAAGCATGTACAATTCGACTGGTGGTTAATAATTAAAACCTTTGCTCGTGTCAATTTTCGTCTGCTCCGGTATCTGCCCCTGATACGTGACTATCCGGTAGGTAAGGTATTAAGCTGGCGATTTATTATTGAAGGAAAAGTGATTCATCACTTCGGGAGCGCAGGTTCAACAATGGATGAACTGGAACGGCTTGGAAAGCAACCAACGGACATTCTTCTTGTGCCGCTGCAGGGACATACGCGCATTGCTCAAATTGCTCACAAATATGTCGAGGCACTTCAGCCCAAAGTAGTTATCCCCAATCACCAAGACAACTTCTTTCCGCCAATTTCTACTATGATAGATATTCAACCATTTGTGGAGCGTGTAAAGCAGATAAATCCGAATACTGACATTCGGATTTTGGAGATAAACAAGACCGTGACATTTTGATTATTCATATCTTAAAGATAGCTTGTCCTTAACATTGCCATAGGTGGTTCTTGAGGTGTAAATATCCCCCGGCAGCGCAAGTAATTCGGATTGAATACGGATTGAATAAGCTGTGACAATGTTCTTGACGCAAAAAGGGAATTACCTTATAATTCTTCCTCGAATAAGGAATTTCTTAACAATTTAATCAATTTTAATTTTGAAAGGATAAATTATGCCAGAAAATCGCAATGAGGGTAAAGAACCTTTATGGATGCTCATCGAAAA
>JADFWI010000555.1 GCA_015222985.1 Pseudomonadota bacterium
CTACTGCCTGAAGACAGTGATATCGGTTTGAATCGCGTTCACCACACTGCAACTCGAAACGGGGTTAGGGAATGGGTGCTTGACGCTGAGTCGGCACGATATCAAAAGCAGGAGAACAAGACGATCCTCAAAAGGGTTTCTGTCACGTTTTTTCTCAAGAACGGCAAAACCGTGCATCTTACGGGCAGAGAGGGTGTGTTGTTGACGGATACCAAAGATATGGAGATCTCTGGAGATGTGGTCGTCAGAAGTAGTTCCAATGAACTGAAAACCGAAAGACTCTATTATGACCACAAGAGCCGGTCCATTTCTACAGACACGCCGATTGTTGTCAGCGGAGAGGGCATCTACCTTACGGGCGCGAGCATGGCCTTTTCTTTTGATACCGAACAGGCCATGGTTTCGGGGGGCGTAAAGACCGTGGTTGAAAGCTACGGTTTGTAGGTGTCATTTGCTTTGTTAGTGCCGAACCTGGACAGGCGGGAATCAGAAAAGGATTTCCTTCACATGAGATGGCCACTGTTAATTATGTTCCTGTTTTTCGCCGGTGGAGCCATGAGCGCTGTTGCATCTGAGGCCGAGGTATCAGATTCCGAAGACCAAAAAAATGCCGGACCGCCAATCCACATTACCTCTGATAGGGTAGAATCAGATCAAAAGATGAGGTGCGTGGAGTTCATAGGAGGTGTCAAAGCCACCCAGGCGGATGTAGTCGTTACTGCCGATCGTATCAAGATATTTTACAAACCCGGCGGTGATACTGCGGGCAAGTCCACAGCAGTTGAAAGGATGATTGCCCGGGGTAATGTCAAGATTGTGTTTGATAAAAAGACCAAGACAGCTATAGCCGAAAAAGCCGACTACACCGCGGATACCAAGGTGTTGGTCTTAAGCGGGGGGGACCCGACAGTGTGGTCGGGCAAGAACATAATCAAAGGAGAGAAGATCACCCTTTTTCAGGCTGAAGATCGAACTCTTGTGGAGGGTAGTGAGAGGGAACAGGTGGAGGCCACCTTTTATAGCGAAGGTGAAGGAGGTTTGATAAAATAACTGGTGATAGAACTTCAGATAATCAATTTCACTGCGTTATCGGTCGAAATCCTCGACGACGTACCAACTAGTACGCCTTACTCGTATTTCTCCCTCTGGCCTTGTGAAATTAATTATCTGAAAACCTATGTGCACATAGAGCCAGGATTGAGTGAATGGCGACTTTAATGGCAAAGGACCTGGTCAAGACCTATAAGGGCAGGCGCGTTGTCGACAGGGTTAGCGTGGAGGTCGAAAGCGGGAGCATTGTCGGATTACTTGGTCCGAACGGGGCAGGAAAAACGACGTCATTTTATATGATCGTCGGGCTTATACGACCAGACAGCGGGAACATTTCCCTTGACGGAGAGGACATCACTTCATATCCAATGTACTTAAGGGCTCGCAAAGGGGTGGGGTATCTTCCGCAGGAGGCCTCCATATTTCGAAAGCTGACTGTGGAGGAAAACATCTTGGCCATTTTGGAGACCCGTCCCTTTTCGAGAGCGCAACGGCGCGCCCGTCTCGGAGATCTGTTGGATGAATTGAACATCAGCCACTTGGCGCGGCAGAAGGGTTATGCCCTCTCAGGAGGGGAGCGCCGCCGGGTAGAAATCACGCGCGCTCTTGTGTGTGAACCTTCGTTTATTTTGCTTGATGAGCCCTTTGCCGGGATTGACCCGATAGCGGTACATGATATACAAAGGATAATAGAACAGCTCAAGGAGCGAGGGATCGGGGTGTTGATATCAGACCACAACGTCCGGGAGACATTGGGTGTTTGTGACTGGGCGTTGATCTTGAACGAAGGCGTGTTGATCGAATCAGGAACCCCTGAAACCATAGCTTCCAGCAATGTGGCCAGGGAAATCTATTTGGGCGAACGTTTCCAACTATGAACGCGGAGAACTGGATCTAGCATGGCACTGGAACTTAGACAACAGTTGCGTCTGACCCAACAACTGGTCATGACGCCGCAGCTTCAGCAGGCGATCAAGCTGTTGCAGCTTTCAAGGTTAGAACTGCTGGATGTAATCAATGATGAAATGGTGGAAAATCCAGTGCTTGAGGAAGATTCCGAAGAAGAGACTTCCAGTGATGGCGCGGTGAGCGAACCTGTAGCTGCGCCGCCCGCGGAATCAGATACACTGAAACCGGTTACTGTCGAAGAAACGGCTCGAGAGGATATTGATTGGTCAAACTATTTGGACGAATACAATACTTCAGGACCAGTTTATTACGAACCAGAAGAGCGTGAAACCCCAGAATATGAGAACTTTTTTGCTCGGCAAGAGTCTTTGGTTGATCACCTCATGTGGCAACTACTTCTCTCCCTCCCGAACAAGACCGAGGAAAGGATTGGCAATGCCATTATCGGCAACCTAAATCGTGATGGGTATCTTCAAGCGACGGTAGGCGAGATTGCCGCTTTGGCAGAGGCTGATACGTCGCAGGTGGAAAAGTTCCTGAAAAAGATGCAGGCGTTTGACCCCCTTGGCGTCTGTGCAAGGGATTTGAAAGAGTGTCTGCTGATTCAGGCCGATTACTTGGGTCTTCAAGACTCTCTTGTCGTCCATATTATTCAGAACCACTTCAAACACTTGGAAAACAAGAACTACAAGGCAATTAGCCAGGCTTCAGGCGTGTCCTATGAAGATGTTCTTGCCGCTGTTGAGATCATTACCAGAATGGAACCAAAGCCTGGACGCAAGTTCAGTGATGAAGAACCTCAGTACATCAGCCCTGATATTTTTGTTTACAAGATGGCTAATGAATTCGTTATAGTTCTGAACGAAGATGGCATGCCCAAGCTGCACGTTAGTTCCTTTTACAGGGAGACCTTGAGCAAAGGAGAAGGAGTCTCAAGCCACACGAGGGACTATATTCAGAATAAGCTGCGGTCCGCTGTGTGGTTG
Source organism: Pseudomonadota bacterium (assembly GCA_015222985.1). Taxonomy (GTDB): domain Bacteria; phylum Desulfobacterota; class Desulfobacteria; order Desulfobacterales. The sequence goes on from JADFWI010000555.1 coordinate 2,946, forward strand.
ATTCGCAGCATTCACCAGCGCCAGAGGACGATCTACCGAGTTGTTGAAAGCATTGTCAATTATCAAGGCGATTTCTTGGAAAAAGGGATCGGCCATTTGAAACCAATGGTGTTGCGGGATGTAGCCGAGGACATTGGGATGCACGAGTCGACTGTGAGCCGTGTTACGACCAACAAATACGTCCACACCCCGCAGGGGACCTTTGAGTTGAAATTTTTTTTCAATAGTTCTATCAACCGACTTGACGGAGACGTCATTGCCTCGGCCAGCGTTAAGGAGAGAATACGTCAGATCGTTCAGTCCGAAGATCCCGCCAAGCCTTACAGTGACAGGAAGATGGTTGAGATCTTGAAATCTTCGAACATTAACGTGGCCCGCAGAACGGTAGCCAAGTACAGGGAAATGTTGAGGGTGCTACCATCCAACAAACGCAAGAGGATACAAGGAGGTCAATCAGCATGCAGAAGTCAGTAACCTTCATTAATCTCGCCTCATCAGAAACTCTGAAAGCCTACGCGTCTGACAAACTTGACCGGTTCGACAAGTACCTGCAAAACCCAGCCAAGGCAAACGTTGTTTTGACTGTGAAGAAATTCCGGCACATAGCCGAAATAAATATCAGCGCAGATGGATTCACTATCAACGCACACGAAGAGACCTCTGATATGTATTCGGCTATAGATATGGCTCTAGACAAGATCGATAAGCAGATCAAGAAGAACAAAACAAAATTCAAAAAACGTCGATCAACGGCCGCGAAGTCCAAGGCCCTGCTCTATGATGGCGCGGATACGGCGCCCTCAATAGATGTGGATCAGGATCTGCCTGGACTCACGAGAATCGAGAGTATCGAGTATAAACCCATGGATAGGGATGAGGCGGTTTTGCAAATGCGGTTGATCAAGGACAGCTTTTTGGTTTTTACCAATGCTCAGACCGAGCAGGTCAATGTTCTATATCGCCTCAAAGACGGTAATTTCGGTCTGATTCAGCCCAGTTCGTAGGACACCTCATGAGAATCCTGGACTCACTCAAAGAAGGGGCCATTGTTGCCGAACTGAATGCTACTGACAAGAAAGGGGTGTTGAGCGAACTTACCGCTTCCCTTGCAAATGCCTCCGGTCTGAAACAGGAGGAATTGCTTCGTGTTCTTTTGGAGCGGGAGCGCCTTGGCAGCACCGGCATTGGGGGCGGCATCGCTATCCCTCATGGCAAGTTGAAACCTTTGCAGTCCATGTTGATGGGATTCGGGCGGAGTCGCAAGGGTGTGGACTTTGACGCCATGGACGGAAAACCTACCCACCTCTTCTTTCTGTTGCTGGCCCCAGAGGATTCCACCGGTGGTCATCTCAAGATGCTTGCCAGGATATCCCGCTTGCTTAAGAACACGGTGTTCAAAGAACGGCTCATGAACGCTGCCGACTGGCGGGAGCTTTACATGGTGATTGAAAAGGAAGATCAGGAGTTTTGATTCTGCCGGTCATTTGAAAAAGAAACTTAACTCTATACACTTGACACACCGCGATATTGAGTTAAGTTAGCAATCTAATCCCTAACGTTGCAAAAGTCGAGGATGCCGCAGATTCAAGGCGGCAAGGGTGAGGCTGTAGTCGGCTACGCCGAACTCTTGCCA
>JADFWI010000556.1 GCA_015222985.1 Pseudomonadota bacterium
TCATCCGTAATCTGCGCGTGGCACCCAAAACAGGTGCCACGCAAAAGATAGGCCTTTGGACCTGAGCCTGCGCCCTCGGGGTTCTGGCTCGTGTCTCCATAAGTTGCCATGGGCAATCCACCCTGACTGTTGTGCATGGTATGACAATTGACGCACGGCCCGCTCACCTCGGCCTGAAGCGTACGCAACATGACTACGCTAAAGAGTATTAAGGCTATGCTTGCGACCGATTTCTTCATAATGATCTTAGGACTTCGTCACGATTAGAACATAGGCATGCTTCTGGATTACGAGAACAGCATATACTGTGCCAAATATCGTCTCCAAACCGGACTCGCATCTTCTTTCCCCCGCCGTTCTGACTTGAATTGCATGCCTATTAATCTAGGTGTAATAAGGCACAATTGTCAATGACAAATCAGCATCAGGCATTTCGCGACTCGTGCCATCAATTAAGAAAAAGCTAACACTCAAAAGACAACTCTGGCCTTTCTTCAATATTGATTTCATCCTTCCACAATCATGCACAGACTCATCTAACGTTTATCCTTCGAGTAGACACCACACCACCTTAACTTGAAAGAAGCACTGAGATACTTTCCGGCCTCGGCCCTTATTGGATTGTCGACTACGGATTCGTGCTGGTACGATAACCTGATGCTCAGGGCAAGTGAAAAGGAGAATACCTTACGATTTCGGTATTATATTGGTTGATTCTTTTCCGTATATTGATTTCCATTTCTCTTGTCCTTTTTCACGGACCTCTTCTCCAGACAGTTTGCTAGCACAAACGCCACCAATGCTGGTGCGAAGGCGATGATCGTAATAACATAATTCGTTACGCTAAACGGGTGCAAACCAGCTATCACCAGGAGGAACGCCAGTGCTACCCATGTACAAGCAAAAACTCTGAGTAGAAGTATGGCTAGCTTCATTGCCTTCCCGGGCCCAATCGCTTCGCAGTAATCCCGTCCTGATTCCTTATCTTCCATAATCTCATCCAGTAGCCATATCTGTAGGCCAATGCGACGCGGATGGTTTGTTCTCTCATAGGCTCAACCGCATCGGTCTTGTTCATATCGTCTCTCGAAAAGACTAATAATATCAAAATGATATAAAATTGATGAAGGGGTGTCAATCAATATTAATACTTGGCAGAGGCTTCAAACTACCCATGTTCACATATCGCCAATACACAGCATAAACACAAAAAGGGTTAACCGAAATCGGCTAACCCCTTGATATTGTTGGCGGGAGCGACGAGACTCGAACTCGCGACCTCCGGCGTGACAGGCCGGCGTTCTAACCAAACTGAACTACGCCCCCGAAAAACATCAAATTATATCCTTACGTTTCGTGCTTTCCTATTTTCGTATTCTTGTGATAATCTTATCTCATGAGCTTTGAGCTTTTATATGGTAGGCGGAACAGGGCTTGAACCTGTGACCCCCGGCTTGTAAGGCCGATGCTCTCCCAACTGAGCTACCCGCCCGTGTAATCGCCAATCAGAACAAAAACAAAACTCACAACGGTCAACGACTCACGTTTCGCGAATACCGCATCCCGAATAACGAAGAAGTCCATCCGTGTCAAGGGAAATCACCCAAAGCGTCAGTTCACTCGCATGGGTTCTAATGCTTCTTGTTGTTTGGGAATCAACTCCGGCGCAATGATTTCCTCCTCCGGTTCTTTCTTGAAAAGCGTCTCGCCGGGCGGAAGGACAACAGCGCGGGTGAGCACGTCATCCATGTGGCTTGCCGTGATCACCTCGAACCGCTTCATGATCTTTGCCGGAATATCCTTCAGATCCTTCGTGTTCTCCTCAGGGATAATTAGCTGAGATATGCCACCTCGATGGGCAGCCAGGATCTTTTCTTTTAGCCCGCCGATGGGCAAAATCCGTCCGCGCAACGTGATTTCTCCGGTCATGGCCAGATCACGGCAGACGGGTTTCTTGACCAGTGCGGAGACAATAGATGTCGCCATGGTTATGCCCGCAGACGGCCCATCCTTTGGCGTGGCCCCCTCAGGGACATGAACGTGAATATCGACCTTTCTATAAAACTGCTTCTCAAGGCCCAACTCGTGTGCCCTTGAGCGAACGTAGCTCAAGGCGGCCTGGGCAGACTCCTGCATAACCTCTCCCAATTTTCCTGTCACAGTGAGCTTACCCCTGCCAGGCAGGACAACGGTCTCGATCAAAAGGAGTTCGCCCCCAACCTGCGTCCACGCCATGCCGGTAGCCAGACCGATCTCGTCATTTTCTTCAAGCTGCCCATACCTGAACCGAGGTGCGCCGAGGTATTTCTGTATGGTCTGGGATGTCACTTTAACAAATTTTTTCCCGTCATCTTTCGTGATCTCTCGGGCCACTTTCCTGCAAACAGAAGCAATTTCACGCTCCAGGTTCCGTACGCCGGCCTCGCGCGTATACAGGCGAATGATCGTCTGGAGGGCGTTGTTGGTAAACTGGATATTCTCTTCGGACAATCCGTTTGTCTTGGTCTGCTTTGGGACCAAAAAGCCCAGAGCTATCTGCAGCTTATCATACTCGGTGTAACCCGGCAGTTGAATAATCTCCATACGATCCTGCAGCGGAGGCGGAATGCCGTGGAGACTGTTCGCCGTGGTAATGAAGAGGATCTCTGAAAGGTCGTAGTCCACATCAAGATAGTGATCATTGAAGGCATAATTCTGCTCGGGGTCCAACACTTCCAGCAAAGCCGCAGACGGGTCGCCTCTGAAGTCCATACTCATCTTGTCTACTTCATCCAGACAGAAAACAGGATTCTGTACTTTGGACTTCTTAATGGACTGAATAATTTTGCCGGGCATGGCGCCAATATAGGTGCGTCGATGCCCTCTGATCTCGGCCTCGTCCCGCACGCCTCCCAGGGACAGGCGGATGAATTCCCGCCCGGTGGACCGGGCCACGGACTTTGCCAGAGATGTCTTCCCAACCCCGGGTGGACCCACAAAACAAAGGATGGGGCCCCGTATTTTCTTAACCAGTTTCTGTACAGCCAAGTACTCCAAAATCCGTTCTTTCGGTTTTTCCAGCCCGTAGTGGTCTTCTTCCAGAATAGTCTCGGCTTTGTCGATATCCAGCCGAAGCTTGCTGCGGACAAACCACGGCAGGCCAATAAGCCACTCTATGTAATTGCGAACAACTGTGCCCTCTGCTGACATGGGAGCCATGAGCTTCAGTTTCTTAAATTCTTGCTGGACCTTGGAAGCCGTTTCCTTGGACACTCGTTTGCGTTTGATACGATTTTCAAGTTCGTCCAATTCGCTCTTATAATCATCCTTGGTCCCCATTTCTTTATGGATGGCACGCATCTGCTCATTCAGATAATAATCTCGCTGGGTCTTTTCCATCTGCTTTTTCACCCTGCCTTTGACCCGCTGTTCCGTCTTATAGATCTCAATTTCGGCTTGCATCAGGCCATAAAGGAGGGTCATCCGTTCCACCGGCGAAATGGTCTTCAGAAGTTGCTGCTTGTCGTGAAGCTTGAAGTTGAAATGAGCTGCTATTGTATCAGCCAATTGAGACACGTCCTTGATGGCCGATACATTGCTAATGACATCTTTTGACACATTCTTGTTAATCTTTGAATACTCTTCAAAGGCATCTATGACGGTTCGGGTCACGGCCTCTCTTTCGATGTCTGGTATTGGGGGCTCAACAATTGGCTCGACCTCGGCCACATAGTAGTTGTTCTTAGGAATAAACCTTGTCATGCGTGCCCGTTGTTTCCCTTCAACCAAAGCCTTGACCGTACCGTCCGGAAGCCGAAGCAGTTGGAGCACTGTGCCAATGATACCCGTCTTGAACATGTCTTTTTCGCCAGGGTTGTCTACGGCAGCGCTCTTCTGGGCAGCCAGGAAAATGCGTTTGTCCAGGTTCATAGCGGTCGACAAGCCGGTGACTGATTTGGCACGTCCTACAAACAGCGGAACGACCATATGAGGGAAGATAACAATATCACGCAGCGGAAGGAATGGCAGCGTAAGTCTTTGCTTTGGATCATCCATTGTCTTTTTCCTCTTTAAAATGTTGAACATGGCAATGCCCGGTCCCTATGACAGGGCCCGCTCCCGAGACTGCTCAAAGAGCAAGATCGGCTCCTCACTATTTAGAACAACGTCCTCGTTGATAACACACTCCTTTATCCCGCTCATGGAAGGAATCTCGTACATAATCTCGAGCATGCATCCTTCCATAATAGCCCTCAA
>JADFWI010000557.1 GCA_015222985.1 Pseudomonadota bacterium
GTATCATCGGCTTTCCCGAAGGGTAAACAACATGGCTGTTTTTCTGGTTTTCTGGATATCACTCGCAGTACATTGCACAAAACCACTCAAAAAGAGCGCAACGACCGGCTATTGTTGCTTTTTTGAACCTTTTGCCATGTTGTTTATGCAACTATAGGGTAGAGGTATTATCATGTATAACATTGCGAGCGTTGAGGACTATCATCACGGCGAGATTATCTTTAGAGAAGGTAGTTCGGGAGACTGGATTTATGTGGTCCAGTCAGGCGGAGTAGAAATCTCCAAAACGGTTAACAACAACAAATACGTTATTGAGGTGCTGGAGCAGGGAGACATATTTGGCGAGGTCGGCTTTATCGGCGGCATGGGACGAATCGCCACAGCCCTGGCCGTGGGAGAGACCAAAGTCGGAGTCATTGATCGGGAATTCCTGGACCAGGAATTCAACAAACTCTCCGAGGATTTCAGGGTCATACTTGTTGCCATAGCACATAGGGTTAAGAAGATGACCGAGAGGGCCACGGAGTTCACGGTCCGAAGGGAGGCACGAATTTCAAAGGTGCTTCCGGTTATGTTCAAGTTTGGTGACACGCTTATCAAGGGTCACTTGGGAAACATGAGCACCTGGGGACTTTTCATAAGGACAAACAACCCACTCGATCCTGGCCACAGGTTTTCCCTCAAACTCGATCTGCCTGGTATCAAAGAAGCGTTGAAGCTTAAATGTGAAGTGGTCTGGACAAGAACAAAGGCAGAAGGCCCCCACCGACCTCAGGGCATGGGAATCAAGTTCCGTGACATAGACATGAAGGACTACCGAGTACTGAAACAATACATCCAGGAGCAGGGGACAGATGAAGAAAACTCGAAATGAAAACAGACTGCCTGTGATTCAGGATGCGGATCTGGCTGACAAGGTAGTGCTGGTTCGGGTGGATCACAATGTAGTCAAAGACGGCATCATCCGAGACCCCTACCGGATTGATCGTACGATCGGCACACTTTACAACATTGTCGAAAGGGGTGGTCGGATTATACTAATGACTCACGTGGGACGGCCCCGTGACAAAAAGACAGGGCACATTACATGCGATGCCTCTACGTCCATAGAGCCGATTGCTGCCTATATCGAACGAAAGCTTCACACCAAGATACACGTGCATTCGTTTCGGACTGAAAGCAAACGTGGCATTCTCGGGATTGACACCTCCATTAATCTGGCCATCAAAGAGCTTAAGCAGCACAAGATCGGCGGCATATATCTGCCCAATACGAGGTGGTTTGAAGGTGAAGAGGCAACAGGGGAAGTAAGAGAGTCATTTTCACGTCAATTGGCCGGTCTTGCAGATGTTTTTGTGAACGACGCCTTTGGCTCATGGCAGCCCCATGTTTCCGCTTACGACATAACGAGATACCTCCCCTCATATGCGGGTTTTCTCATGCAGGAAGAGATAGGGCACCTGGAGCAAGTCCTTCATCCCGAGCGTCCCTTTGTTGCAGTGGTGGCCGGCGCCAAATACGACACCAAAATAGGCCCTCTGAATGAACTTTACAAAAAAGTGGATCATCTGATCCTTGGCGGCGTTATCTACAATACCTATCTTTGCGCAAAATACCAGGTTCGCATCGCCGGGGTCTCGGACGAAGACATAGAGGCTGCCAAGAAGCTTGTCTCGATGGACAAGAAGAAGAAAAAAATCGTTGAACTTCCCCATATTGTTGAAGCGGACCAAGTGGGCAGAAAGGTTCGTGGCAAATTCAGAAAAATTGCAGTCAAGGACCTTGTACGAGGTAAATCTTATGGTTATGTCCTTGACATTGATTCAAGATCTTTTTCCGACAAGAAGGTGGCCGACGTGATCGATTCGGCCCGGACAACCTTTGTCAATGCGGTCATGGGCTATACACCCTATTTTACTGAAGGCTCAGAGGCCCTTGACCGAACCATCGACAAGAACCGCGAAGCCCTGAAATTCTATGGAGGCGGAGACACCCTCCAGGAGTTTAAGAGCCTGTGCCCGGGGCTTTACCTTGCGGTCTTAGACGACGCCCAATACTATTTCTTCACAGGCGGTGGCTCGGTGCTCAAGGCGATCGAGCAAAGCGACTCCATGGGTATGAAGCCGGTTCAGGTCCTTATCGAAAACAAGAAGAGACTTGAAAAGGAATTGACAACGTAGGTTCTATCCTATAGCTTAATTTTCAGGTCCCATCGTCTAGCGGTCCAGGATATCGGCCTCTCACGCCGAAGACACGGGTTCGATCCCCGTTGGGACTACCAGGATATTAAAAAACCCTGTGATTTCGCTGATGAAGTCGCGGGGTTTTTCGTTGGTTTCGCAAGTGTGACCGTATCTGTCACAATCGCATATCATGAATAGAATGATCTAGAGGCGTAAGCCGTACGAGACGGGGGGGCGGGCATAAATAAATAACCAAGTTATTTTCTAAACCGGTGATTATTGTCCTTTCCGA
>JADFWI010000558.1 GCA_015222985.1 Pseudomonadota bacterium
TCGCTCCGCTCTTCAAATTATTTTAAGATCAAATAAAAAAACCAATGCCGAACCTTGAATGACTATTTCTGTTTCTTTTCAGCCCTTCGACTCCGATCAGGGCCGTGAGCCTGTCGAACGGCCGTTTTGATACTCGTAACGAAAACCTTAATTATTTCTTCTGTTTCCTCCTCTTTTCCCATTCAACATTCGATGTTGGACGTTCGATGTTCGATGTTCATTTTTTTGTAACCGTGAACGGTTACCTTTTACTTAAACGGGTCCCACCTGATGGTCTGTTTTTCATATGAAGGTGGGAAAAGTCGCAAGAACTCGTCATAATAATAGAGCTCTTTGAAGGAAGCGAACGGCAAGCCGTACGCCGCTTTTGGCCTTTGCTCTATTTCTTTGGGATCGATTTTTTCGGAGATCAGATCATCCATAACGTCATCCGTGCCCACACCCATGGCAAATCTGAGTTTTTCGCGATTGGCGATCTTTTCAGGGAGCATATCTCTGAATGCTTCTCTTAAGATATACTTTTCAACCTGCTTTTCTCCATAAATTTTCCATTCCATGGGAATCTTTTGGCTCAAGGCCACCACTTTTGCATCCAGATAAGGTGTTTGATAATCTACAGCATTAGCCATCCATCCCCGATCCAGCCGCCTTAAGGCCGTATTGTAAGCAATGTCGAGTAACCTCTGAGCAAGCCGTTCTCTTTGTTCATTGCTTTTTACTTCAGGGCTTTTCAGGACCATGCGATATCCACCAAACAATTCATCAGCCCCCTCACCAACAAGAACACTATTGGTATATTCTTTTACCATTCTGGAAACATAGTAATTGGAAATAATACCGGATATACAGTCCTCATCAAAGCTCTCCAGATACCAGACAGCGTAAGAAATAAAATCAGTAATATCTGTATCAGAAATCATGTAGATATGGTGCTCCATGCCCAAAAACTCGGCCATTAACTTCGCGTTTTCCAGGTCCGGCCCCGGAGCTTTTTCGATGGCAACGGTGAATAAGTGTACATCAGGATTGAATTCCTTGGCTATGACAGCAACAATGGAGCTATCCAGGCCGCCGCTCAAGGAGATGCCTCCTACACCATCCATTCTCTTTCTTACGGCTTCTATGACAAGCTCTCTTAGAATGCCGGCAGTTTCTTTCATGTCCCCCAATTCAGGCACCTCAGGACTAAATGGCTGAAACTCCGTTATCCCTTTCTTCGTGCTGTACAAACACCCGGGAGCAAGCTCCTGGATATTGAATTGTACATGATCCGCTAACGCTTTCATCTCTGTGCCAAAGAAGAATATGCTATTGTCCGATCCGAAAAACAGGGGCCTGGCGCCCACATGATCACGGGCCAAGATTACTTCATCATCCTTTTCCACAATAGCACAAGAAAAACTCCCTTCCAGGCGTGTAAAGCAATCCCTCTCATACTTTTCATAGTATTGTCTGAAAAGCTCTATATCACTTTGGCCTTCGGACCTTTCATTGAATAGTTCTCCATCGAAGAGAATATACGGGGGTTGCTCAAGGGCCGTACAATAAGTCCTGCGGGGTGTCAGGTTCACTTCATTGGCGCCCACTGCTCCCCTGTCATCGGTTAGCGTGCGGACAATGCTGTTATCCGGGCCTCGATGACGCATCAGTTTCAGCATCCTCCCCAATTGCTTTGTGCTGTCCTCGTTGATCTTGCCGTGTTGAGAAATAATTCCGGCCACACTCGCCATTTTTCTACCCTCCAAAACTGTTTTAAGATTTATGTGACAAAGACTTTCCCGAGATTGGCTGTTGTGAGCGGATCTTCCATATACATCCGCAAACCGTTGCGTTTGATCGATTCCATGCCTCTATCGTCATAAACCGGCATCTCTACTTCAGGGGCGTCCTCAGCGGTGACTTCCTCTGCGATCCGGATAGCCTTCTCCAGTTTGGCAAAGGAAAAATCTATAAGATAACGCAAGAAGGCAAAGGGATGTCGGATCATATGGAACCCGTATTTCAGACACAAGGCCTGACCCATTTTTGCATCAGCATAGGCCCTTTCTGTGGGGTGCTCCTCATGAGTGGTGCCTGCACTCTGGAATGTGGGTAGATCCAACATGAGATTTAGATGAGTCATTAGTATGTTTAAGAAATTGTGACTGATCAGGCCATAATTGGGATTGTATTCGATCCTTGGATCGGCAATAGTCGGAAATCCGGCATGAATGCAGGTTGTTCCGGGATTCAGTAACTGTGCGGCACAGATACCAAAAAGGACTTCAGCATGGGTCATGGCCAGGACCCCGTTATAGCAAAAAGGGGCGCTAATACCAGCCATGGGCATGGCAGAAATAAAGACAGGCAACCCGGCCTTAACAACCTCAACAAAGTGGTCTGAAAAGTTTTCGTTTACCTCGAGGGGCGGACGGGTAAGACAAAACACGACCATGACGTTCTTTCTTTTTTCATGCAGCTCTCTGGCTCCAGCCAGAGCCGCATCTGAGGTCACCGCAAAATAGATCGGCTTGGTGCAATGCTCAGCCATGATGTTCATTTGCTGGACTTCGTCCTTGAGCTTCACTCCTCTGCCCATGCCTGCTACGACCTGATTCTGCTCAGCAATCCGGGCAATCTGGGCCACGTGGTCGGCCGTAGGAGTCCCTCCGCCCTGGCCGGTCTTGTCGTTATATATGTATGGGGCTGTGCCGCCTATGAAAAAGCTGTTCATGGGCACAAAGAAATCACCCATACCAGGAACGGTCCGGAGGCACTGCTCAATTAATCCGGAGGTTATGAATATGCGGCCTTCATAGACGATTGCCAGCCCATCCGCCTCAAATTGGTGAAAGACATGTTGAATCCCTGGCTGTTTGCAGCCGACACCAAGATTTTCCAGTATCCATAATGCATCCTCATGGACCTTGAGAAGCATGTCCACGGTCTGCTCGCCCAGCAAA
>JADFWI010000104.1 GCA_015222985.1 Pseudomonadota bacterium
TCCGGCGCCTGCCCCGGACCACGATCCGGGGTTCGCCGGAATGACAAAAAATGATGTTTTTTGACTTTTTACGAGTTTGTCAAGATGGGGAGTAAAAAACTCCTTTCGGTATCATTCGTTATCATACTTACTTCCCAAGCACGCTTGCCGGAAGATTCAAAGCGCGCCACGTTGTATACAAGACCGTCGATGGTCTGGGCAAGTTGTGGCTGAGGGATAAGGTGCCAGGTGGTTACGGAAGAAGTACGATCGTGGGCAAAAGAGGCGTTGGAACAAGAAAAGGCCCTCAAGACCATCAGTGCGCCCAATACCGTAGCGATCCTTTATTTCTACAACAAGACAGAGTGGTCGAATTTAGATCTTCTTCAGAAGGGTCTCACGATTATGCTCATAACCGACCTTTCCAAGGTAGAAGAGATTCAGATCGTGGAAAGGGTGAAGCTCCAGGCCCTGGTGGAAGAATTAGACCTTCTAAACGACCTCAACTTTCACCATTATCCTGATTCTTGCGGCTTCTCGTACTGATGATGCTCATATCAAAAATAGGAAGGTATCTGTGCAGAAATCTTGTAGAGTATTCTGGGCATTGATTTTGGCAGTTGTGATCATGTTGGCAGAATCGCCTGCGGCCGTTGGGCAGGAGGGGATTGAAAAGGCTCAACAGGAAACCGGGGCCAGGCCGGAGGAAACAAAAGCGTTAGACACGAAACTATCCGAAGCCTTAAAATTGTATTATGATCAAGAATTCGATAAGGCCCTTCTCATTTTTGAGGAGATCGCAGACAAACTTGAGACCATGGACCTTATGTTCTGGGTGGGAACAAGTGCGGCAAAAGTAGGAAAGTATGAACTAGCTATAGAGAATTTCCAGGAAATGCTTTCCATAGACCCAAACCTGCACAGGGTCAGGCTCGATCTTGCCAATGTCCTGTTCGAGTCAGGCCGTTATGAAGAAGCTCGACAGGAATTGGAGCGACTTAAGGCTGCCTCTCCACCCAAATCACTGGAAACAAAGATTGATAAGCGCCTTCGCCTTGCACGCATCAGTGAAAGGACCAAAAAGATCCGTTGGGGTGTGCTTTTTTCTCAGGGGTATCAGTACGATGACAACCTGAGCTGTGGACCGGACAGGTCGGAAGTAGATGTTCTCTTAGGCACTCTGCACCTTGACGAGAGACAAAGAGAACTGGATGGCTACAACTGGCTCACCAGCTTCACGAGCCATGCTCGTTACGATATTGGGGAGCCAAAGGGGCTTTTATGGAAGGCACAACTAGATTTCTTTTTCAGCAAGAACCGGAGCTACTCCGAGTTTGATTTCATGAGCGTAGACGTTTCCACAGGTCCTTGGGTGGTGGGTTCCCGGGACATCCTGCAACTTCCAGTTGGTTATACCCATACAAGGTATGGCGGTTCCGATCTTTCAAAGGCTTTTCATTTTGATCCTAACTTTGAGCACTTTTTCAATAACAATTTCAGCATTCAGACATCTGCTGTCCTTGCAGTTGAAGACTACATACCGTCAGAATATGATGACTACGACAACACATTATTGAGTTTATCCATTGGTCCTAATTTTTACTTCAGGGAAGGGCGTCACATCATATCAGGATACGTAACCCTGGAGGGTCGCGATGGTGATTTGAAAAGAACATCATACGATGCAACATCGTTTACATTATCGTATTTCTTGAAATTGCCCGCAGATACGGGAGTTTTCTTCAGATATAGATGGCGGGAAAGACAATACAAGGACAATCCCCCACTGTATGGAGACAAACGTGAAGACTCCACAAATAGAATCAGAGCCACGGTCAGCCGGACATTCTTAGGGCGTTTTTTTGCTTCTTTCGAGTGGACATATGTAGAAAACAATTCCAATGCTGAGCTATATGAGTTTGAAAAAAGCACCTATGCCTTAAACGCAGGAGTCATTTTCTAAACACGAGGTGACACAAAGATGAAGAACAA
>JADFWI010000559.1 GCA_015222985.1 Pseudomonadota bacterium
AGTGTTCGGCTTTTTCTGAACACGCTCCCTGCCTTTCCTGACCAACTGATTGATCGTAGGCATAATGCCTCCCCAACAAAAATGCGTAACCGTTTCGGCAAATCGTCTTGTGAACGACCGACAATAGCCACAAAAGTTTCTTAATTATAATATCGCACTCACGATGTCAATACTTTTTTGGCCTTTTTTAAGCGTGAGCTATTTCTGCATCCTGAGCATCGGAGCCTCCCAGTATATCCTCATGGAATTCCTCTCGAACCCCTTCAGCCCTTAAGACCATGGGAGCGTTTCGATACCTCTCCATGCCGGTGCCTGCAGGAATAATCCGCCCCATAATCACGTTCTCTTTGAGTCCCTTCAAGTGATCCACTTTGCCCGCGATACTTGCCTCGGATAGCACCTTAGTCGTTTCCTGAAACGATGCTGCAGAAATAAAGCTCTCAGTACTCAACGATGCCTTGGTAATGCCCAAAAGAACGGGGTTTGCCACAGCAGGCCTGCCGCCCTCTGCCGCCACTCGGCGATTAACATCTTCAAAACGGAGCTTTTCCACATGTTCTTCCAGAATAAAGCCTGTGTCGCCCACGTCCACAATTTTCACACGTCCCAACATCTGCCTGACAATAACCTCAATATGTTTGTCATTGATCCTGACCCCTTGCAAGCGGTAAACTTCTTGTATTTGATCCACGAGATACCGGGCCAGGGCTTGCTCGCCTCGAATGTTCAAGATGTCATGGGGGTTGGCCGCCCCACCGATCAGAGGATCCCCTGCCCTGAGAAAATCCCCATCAACGACGTTTATGTGCTTTCCCCTGGGAATCAGATATTCTTTTTTCTCGCCAACGTCTGCAGGGGTTATGGTAATCTTTTGCTTTCCCTTTTTTGTCCCCTTGGCAATGTTCACATACCCATCAATTTCAGTAAGGACAGAGGCCTCCTTTGGTTTTCTGCATTCAAAAAGCTCTGCTATGCGCGGAAGACCTCCCGTAATGTCTTTGGTCTTGGTGGTCTCACGTGGAAGCTTCGCAATAACATGTCCAGCGTCAACCATATCTCCCTCAGAGACCATGAGAATGGCCTCGGTCGGCAGAAAATAGCGGGCCATCCCACCTCCAGGGAGCTTCGCTGTTTTGCCTGCCTCGTCCTTAATGGAAATCCTCGGGCGAACATCAGCATCCTTTGCTTCCACAACCACGTAGCTCGCCTTGCCTGTCACAGGGTCAACTTTTTCCTTAAGCGTTGTTCCGGTAATGACATCTCCGAACTTCACCTTGCCTCCAACCTCAGTAAGAATCGGGGTCGTGTAAGGATCCCACATCACCACCAGATCACCTGCTTTGACCTTTTCACCGTCCGCTACCCTGAAATGGGCGCCGTAGATGACAGGATATCGCTCTCGCTCACGGCCCTTCTCGTCCACAATGGCCAACTCCCCGCCCTGGCGATTCATGACCACATGTTCACCTTCCACGTTCTCAACCGTGTGCAGATCAATATACTTCACCTTGCCGGCGTTCACTGCCCTGAAGTCAGCCTGTTCTGCCGCTCCACGGGCGGTGCCGCCGATATGGAAGGTTCGCATGGTAAGCTGTGTGCCAGGTTCACCGATAGACTGGGCAGCAAGAATACCGACTGGTGTGCCAATCTCCACGAACTTCCCGTTGGCCAAATCTCGGCCGTAACACCTGCAACAAACCCCATCTCGGGAACGGCAGGTGAGGGCCGAACGGATACTGATCTTGGTCAGACCCGCATTGTCAATCTTGGCGACCCTGTCTTCATCAATCTCCTCATTGGCGCGGACCAGGATTTCATCCGTGTACGGATCCCTGATATCGTCGAGAGCTACGCGCCCAAGCACGCGTTCCCCCACCTTTTGAATGATCTCGCCACCTTCAACAAGGGACTCAACTTCAATCCCCGTGATTGTGCCGCAATCATCTTCAAAGACAGTACAATCCTGGGCAACGTCTACCAGACGACGTGTGAGATACCCTGAATTGGCGGTCTTGAGCGCAGTGTCAGCCAGGCCCTTTCGCGCGCCATGGGTCGAGCTAAAATACTGGAGCACTGTGAGGCCTTCACGAAAGTTAGCTGTGATCGGGGTTTCGATAATCTCGCCGGAAGGTTTAGCCATGAGGCCCCTCATGCCAGCCAACTGCCGCATCTGATCTTTGCTGCCACGTGATCCGGAATCCGCCATCATGTAGATGGGATTGAAGCTTTGCGTCGTGATCGCTTGACTGGTGTCTTCCGAAACAGGCTGCCCATCCTCATCCACGACGGATGCGACCTTCATCTCATCCATCATTTCCTGGGCTACATCAGTGGTAGCCTTGGCCCAAATGTCAACTACCTTATTGTACTTTTCACCCCCGGTTATCAGGCCCTCCGTGTACTGTTCGGTGATCTCAGCAACCTGCTCTTCAGCCATCTTGATGATATCCCACTTTTTCCGTGGAATGACCATATCATCAATACAAACAGATATCCCAGCCTTGGTAGCATATCTATACCCAATGTCCTTCAAGCGATCCGACAGGATGACCGTCGCCTTGCCTCCCAGGATTCTGTAGCAGTAATTGATCAGCCCGCTGAGAGATTTCTTGTCCATTGTCTTATTGATAAGATCAAAAGGAATACCGCGTCTCTTTTCCCCCATCTTGAATATGTGACAGTCTCCGTTCCCCTTGACAATGTCACTAAACTCACCTTGTTGCAGCCCAAAAACCTCTTGCGCCTTCTGCGGACTAATCCCGAAAACGTCTTCCAGTATTTCCATCCGCACAAACCCCATGTCGCCGCCTACGTCACGGCTAACGCTTTTCGAGTTGGTCTGGGCTATCTGAACAAAACTCCCTCCATCTCTCAAGTCTGCCAGCGCGGCATCGGCCTCCTGTTCTGAAGAAATCATGATGTGACTCAAACGCACAATCGGTTCATCGGGCAGGACCTCTCTGAGGATGATACGCCCAACAGTAGTCTCAACGCGCTGGCCATCCATACGAACCGAAATATAGGCGTGAAGGGCCACCTCGCCTGCATTATAGGCAGATCGCACTTCCTCAGGATTCGCAAATACCTTGCCCTCTCCCTTGGCGCCCGGAACTGCCCGGCTCATGTAGTAAATCCCCAAAACAATATCCTGCGTTGGAACGACAATAGGATCCCCATGAGCTGGCGAAAGGATATTGTTCGACGACAGCATCAGCACCCTGGCCTCAATTTGCGCCTCTATAGAAAGAGGCACATGGACTGCCATCTGGTCTCCGTCAAAGTCGGCATTAAAGGCCGTACAGACCAACGGGTGGAGTTGAATCGCCTTGCCTTCGATGAGAATCGGCTCAAAAGCCTGCATCCCAAGACGATGCAACGTGGGAGCACGGTTTAGGATAACCGGATACTCTCTTACAACCTCATCAAGGGTATCCCATACCTCAGGGGTCTCCCTTTCAACGAGCTTTTTTGCGCTCTTGACTGTGGTCACCAACCCCTTTTCTTCAAGCCTGTAAAAGACGAAAGGCTTGAAGAGTTCCAAGGCCATTTTCTTGGGCAGGCCACACTGGTGGAGACGCAGGTCCGGTCCTATGACAATGACGGTCCGACCTGAATAGTCAACGCGTTTCCCCAACAGGTTTTGACGAAAACGTCCTTGCTTGCCTCTCAAGGCATCACTCAAAGACTTAAGGGGTCGCCTGTTCTGTCCCGTCACAACTCTGCCGTGACGACCATTGTCAAACAGGACGTCAGTTGCCTCTTGCAGCATCCTCTTTTCGTTACGGATAATGATCTCAGGGGCTCGCAGCTCCTGAAGGCGTTTCAAGCGGTTGTTGCGATTGATCACCCGGCGGTAAAGATCGTTTAGATCCGACGTGGCAAAGCGTCCCCCTTCCAGCGGAACCAGGGGCCGCAAATCCGGCGGCAGCACGGGAATCACGTCCATGATCATCCACTCGGGCCGATTTCCCGAACCACGAAAGGCATCAACAACCTTGAGCTGTTTGGACAGTTTTTTCCGCTTGGTTTCCGATCCGCTGCTCGAAATCTCCGCCCTCAACCGACTGTATTCTTCGTCTAAGTCAAGTCGTTCAAGAAGCACCTTGATTGCTTCAGCTCCGATGCCTGCCTCAAACTCATGGCCGTATTTTTCTAAGGCCTCTCTATACCTTTCTTCTGAAAGGAGTTGATGCATGGCAAGGTCCGTATTCTTGGGATCGGTGACAATGTAGGAATCAAAATAGAGGACCTTTTCCAGATCCTTCATGGCCAGGTCCAGAAGGTTCCCGATCTTGCTCGGCAGGCTTCTCAAAAACCATATGTGTGCTACTGGAGTGGCCAACTTAATGTGCCCCATCCGCTCCCTGCGCACCTTGGACTGAATAACTTCGACCCCGCACTTCTCACAGACTACACCGCGGTGCTTCATTCTCTTGTATTTGCCACAATTGCATTCGTAATCCTTGGTCGGGCCAAAGATCTTTGCGCAGAAAAGCCCGTCGCGCTCTGGCTTGAAGGTCCTGTAGTTAATCGTCTCGGGTTTCTTGATCTCTCCATAGGACCATTCATTGATCTTTTCAGCCGACGCCAATGCGATGCGTATGGCAGTATAGTTCAGGGGGTCCTTAGGTTTGGCAAAAAAACTGTATAGCTCTTCCAAGGCAATCTCCTTTTCTTAGGTTACTTTTTTTTTTCAGAAAGCTCGATATTCAAGCCCAAACCCTGCAGTTCCTTTACCAGCACATTGAAGGATTCAGGCACGCCTGCTTCAAGCACGTTTTCCCCTTTCACGATTTTTTCGTACATCCTTGTTCTGCCGGCCATATCATCAGATTTAACCGTCAAGAATTCCTGCAAAGCATAGGCTGCGCCATAGGCCTCCATGGCCCAGACTTCCATCTCCCCCAAACGCTGACCGCCAAACTGGGCTTTTCCGCCAAGCGGTTGCTGCGTCACAAGGGAATATGGCCCAATGGAACGAGCATGGATCTTGTCATCCACAAGATGGTGCAGTTTTAACATGTACATCACGCCGACCGTGACTCTGTTGTCAAAAGGCTCTCCGGTGCGACCGTCATACAGCGTTGTTTGACCCTTGGAGGGATAACCTGCTGACTGCAACAATTCCTTGACCTGAGCCTCCTTTGCGCCGTCAAAGACCGGTGTGGCAACGTGGACGCCTTTCTCGAAACGCTTTGCAAGCTCCAACAACTCGTCTTCACCAAGG
>JADFWI010000105.1 GCA_015222985.1 Pseudomonadota bacterium
CATCAAGAAAGGCTCCCTCGATAAAGAGCTGGTCGGCATCGCGGGCAAAATCAACAATCTTTTCGACATTTCCGGGGGTGAAAACCGTGTCAACAATGTAGATTATCTTTTGTCCCGGTGACACACGGGCGATTTGCCGTGTAAGATCGGCCAGACGGAAGCTACGTTGCTTTTCTTTGCCATCTTCTTTCCAGACAACCTGAAAATCCTCATCAGGATCACGTTGGTCGTACAGCGCCTCTTTGAATCTTTTCAGCCATGGCCCAACAGGTATGCCGAGTCCTTTCAGGCGGTCCTTCATGATGTTGACATGAAACCGTTCCTCAAGCCCAAAGGCCAGACAAGGAACCTTGTGATCAAGATGGATGGCGTGTACGGAAAAGGCGGGTTCTTTCAGAAGCATTCCGTCAAAAGGGGCTTGCTCTGGCAGTTGGGTGGACCTAAATGCTTCCCTGCAGTGGTATACCCTGGTCAAGGTATGATCCGGATGGACTTCCGTAGCTTTGAGTGAGAATCGGTTATCGTAGTTCATGACCAGGTTCCAGGTATAGCCCGCCAGTTTTCCTTCAACGTTTTGAAGAAAGCCAGGAGGACCAAACAGGTGCAAAGTTTTCTCGCGACCCAGGAAGATGCGAAGGAGGCTATCAAAGCCGATGAAATGGTCCATGTGTGTGTGGGTCACAAAGGCATGGGTGATCTTGAGGATTTCTTTCGCGGGGAGGCTGTGCAGGTCTCCCATGTCGAAGAGAAGGGCGCGTTTTTCAAAGAAAAATGGTATAAAGAGGACAGGGTCCTCAAAGGGGCTATTGACAAGCCTGGGATGGAACGATGGCCTCATCAGAGGACAAATTTGGCAACCTGGCGATTAATGCAATTGTAGATTTCTTCGTCGGAACCATAGATATCTTCCACACTTCTGTGGTTGATCAGTTGTTCCACGACAAATGCGGTAAGATAGAGGCTTATGAAGTTCGGGCGCGGCACCACGTTTCTGATTGGGGCAGTTTGGTAATCAATATCAAAGTCATCCGCACGGGTCAGTTTTTGCAGGGAACCCGCAATCTGTTCCTCGATATCCTCTTTGCTGGTTGTCACAAGTAATTGATTCTCTATGAGCTTCATCGCTATGGCATTGCTCAAGGGTTCAAAGACATTCCTGATTTGCTCAATAGCAAGCTGGTGTGCCCGTTCCTTTGAACTCTCAATCCTGGACAGAATCTTTGCTTCGCGATTACTTGGACGAAATACTCTTGCCATGACAACCGAATAGTGTTGAGAAAAGTATATTTAAAAAAAGATTACGATAGGTTTCATCAAATTACAACAGAAAAATCACGCCGGAACGAAATCTTTAATTACCAGTTGAATTTTTTTTTGGTCCATCCACCTATTCCACCGAAGATTGCAAGCAATACGCTGGAATCTCTCCGGAAGTGACTCATTGGCGTTAAACATTATGGCATCCAGAGGCCTGGTTCGGTCAGTCACAGACGGATTGGCAGGCGCCAAGCGCATTTTCATGTGACAGGTCCCAACAGTTCGGGCAGAAAGGACATCCACGTCTGAAAGCATAAAGAGCGGTTCAGGGTTGCCTGCTCCAAACGGAGCCAGTCGTTCAAGCTCGTCAGTCAGCTTGGGAGAGATCTCTGCTGGCGCTATCTCGGTCTCTACGTGGATATTGGGCGCAAAGTCCATGGTTGTTGTGTTTTCGCACACGAGTCTTTCGAAATCCGAGCGAAAAGCAGGAATGTCTTCAGCCCTTAAGGTCAGACCGGCGGCAAACTGATGGCCCCCGAATTTTTTCAGATGCCGGGCGCATCCCTTGAGGGCCTCAAACAGATCAAATCCTTCCGGGCTTCGGGCCGATCCCTTGCCAGTGCCGTCGGCAACGGAAATCAGAACAACGGGTCGCGCATATCGGTTGACAAGTCTGGATGCAACGATTCCGATCACCCCTTCATGCCATCCTTGCCCGTCTAAGACGAGGGACCTTTGCAACAGTTGAGGATTGGCTTTGAGCCGCCGGGTAATGTCCGAGAGGATACGGCCTTCTATGTCCTTCCTTCTGTTGTTTTCACGACTAAGCTCCTCGGCTATCCTCTGAGCGGTTTCATCACTTGAGGTTGTCAGAAGTTCACATCCCATGGAGCCATGGCGAAGCCTTCCAGCGGCATTCAGTCGAGGCGCGAGTCTAAAAGCCACATCCCAGGTGTCAACAGAGCGATCCGTCACACCGGAAACGTCCAGGAGTGCCCTTAAACCGGGACGGGGGGAAGAGGAAAGAACCTCAAGGCCTGCTTTCACATATATGCGATTTTCTTCCAGAATCGGAACCATGTCAGCCACTGTTCCAAGGGCTACCAGATCACATGCGGCTTTAAGGTTTGGTTCCACACCGCCGGTGGCGGACCAGAACCCATCATCCCTGAGGCGTTTGCGCAGGGCAAGGACCAGATTGAAGGCCACACCCACACCCGCAAGCGATGTAAAACCTGACGGGCAGTCTGCTTGCTTGGGATTCAAAATCGCATAGGCCTCCGGTCCGCCTCCGGCGGAGAGGGGGTTATGATGATCGGTTACAATGACATCAATTCCAGCGCGACGGGCTGCACTGATCGCCTTGTGGCTGCTGATACCGCAATCCACGGTAATGATAAGGTTTATATTGCGTGGAATTGCCTGTTTTTCAACGGCTTCGGTGCTGAGCCCATAGCCTTCGGTGAGGCGATCGGGAATGTAATAATCCACGTTCATGCCCAGGCAGGTAAGAAAATCCAGGAGAAGCGTGGTGGCTGTCATGCCATCCACGTCATAGTCTCCGAAAATGAGTATCTTTTCATGGTCCCGGAGAGCAGAGATAATGCGGGAAACGGCCCGATCCATATCCTTCATCAGAAAAGGGGATCGAATATGGGCAAGGGCAGGGGTGAGAAAAGAGGCCGCCCGGTCGGGTATTGCGAATCCACGGTTTATGAGGACTGCAGCAACAGCTCGGTGACAGCCTAAACTGTCTGCCAGCTTGCAAGTCAGATCAGCATCAGGTGTGTGGATATGCCATTTCTTTTTCATGTGACTGTCGTATAGCTTATGGAGACGCTTTGCACAATACCGAACCGATTTTTTCGTTGAAAACAAAGAGAGAATGGTGCTAGCATACGTGCCGAGATTGGTGATCGATATTTCTGAATCCGCCTCCGGCGGACAATTCTGATAAATGCTATTGTCGCCGATTTATTGATACTAGCTCCTGGTTCCTGGATTCTGGGTAGAATGTACAAACCCGGATCATAATCGGGCATCAGGCATCACAGGCGTGCTGACGTATTCATCTAGAAAACCGTGAAACCCCAAGGTCTTTTTCTTAAAGACTGTGGGTTGATACCTACAGCCTGTACAAAGAGATATTACCGGATAGACCGACGAGAGGTCCACTATCTGAAATTCATCCTTGAGGGGTATGCCGGTGTGGCTGTCATGAGGACCCTGGATTCACGGACAGGTCTGGTAGTTCTTCACGTTAGCCCTGGATGTGAAACGGAAGTGGATATGATCATCGATGATCTTAAGAAAAACATGCGGATCGAGGTGGCGGACATTGAAGGAGAGGGAACCCAATGAAAAGGATATTGCTTGTCGGGCTGTTGTTTCTGTTCTCTATGTTTTTGGTTGGGATGGGCGGTCTTGGAGGGGCTGCGCGGATCAGGGTTCCTGAGCCTGCAAGAAACTATTCTGCCTCTATCATGGATCAGTC
Organism: Pseudomonadota bacterium; assembly: GCA_015222985.1. GTDB lineage: Bacteria > Desulfobacterota > Desulfobacteria > Desulfobacterales. The sequence continues at coordinate 3,752 of JADFWI010000105.1, forward strand.
CGATATTTCTACCCGTGTTGAAAAGCTTAGTTTCGAGGGGCAGACAGCAATTTCCGGGAAGCTCGGGAGTGGCCATGTCAGCATAGATTTTGATAAGATTTTGTCAATGAGCTTTATTCTTCAGGACAATACACTAAGGGCTGACGTATTATTGAAGGACGATAAGACGATCTCTGTTGTTGTGGACAAAGAGATGGTTTGTTACGGCAATTTGTCCTGTGGTGGGTTTAAGATTGCGGTGGGAGATATCAGATCAATCACCATACACGGGTTGGTAGGTGGTCAATAGTCATTGGTCACCGGTCAGTGGTTTGATGCTGCATGAAGACAAAACGTGTTCACATAATCACAATGGGATGCCAGATGAACGTCTACGATTCGGAGCAAATGGAGAGACTGCTGGCGACCATGAATTACAGGCCTACTTCACACCAGGAAAAGGCCGACCTTATTATTATAAACACTTGTTCCATCCGTGACAAGGCCGAACACAAGGTCTACAGTCATCTGGGGCGACTTGCCAGGCTGAAGCTCAAAAAACCGAATTTGGTCATTGGTGTGGGTGGATGTGTGGCTCAGCAGGAGGGAGATCGCCTTCTCAAACGGGCGCCCCATGTAGACATCGTCTTTGGCACTTTTTCTATCAGCAGGCTTCCCTCACTAATTCGGCGAGTCACTCACGAAAAAAAGCAAGCCGTTGACGTAGAGCCCACCGGGACAGTGGAACCCTCACACATAAAGCCAACGAATTTCCAAGAAGCTCGCGCGACAGCCTTTGTGACCGTCATGAGGGGATGTGACAATTTCTGTACGTACTGCGTTGTCCCATATTTGAGAGGGCGGGAGTTGAGTCGCAGACCCGAGAGGATTTTAGAGGAAATCCGGCATCTGGTAGCAAAGGGTGTTCGGGAAGTCACGCTCCTGGGGCAGAATGTGAATTCTTATGGCTTGAAAAACGGCCATGGTCTTGATTTCCCGGCGCTTCTTGAAGCAGTGAATGATATTGAGGGCTTGAGTCGCCTTCGCTTTACAACGTCTCACCCCAAAGACCTTTCTGATAAGCTGATTCGTGCTTTTGGAAGATTGGATAAATTGGCGCCTCACATGCATCTGCCTGTTCAATCCGGGTCCGACCGAATACTAAAACGTATGAACAGGGGCTACACAACAGGCAACTATCTGGCCAGGATAGAAAAATTACGGAAAGCCCAGCCAAACATAGCGATCACCTCTGACATTATCGTGGGTTTTCCTGGTGAGGGAAAGACAGACTTCGAAGAGACCCTGAATCTGGTCGAATCGGTCGGGTTTGACAATCTTTATATATTCAAGTACTCTAATCGTAAAAATACCCCGGCCTTTAGATTTTCGGATAAAGTCCAAGAGGCCGTAAAGGGTGAACGGTTTGCCAGGCTCTTGGAGCTTCAGTCAAAGATCACGTTGGAGAAGAATCGGGGGCTGGTGGGTACAGTCCAGGAAGTGTTGATAGAAGGTCTCAGCAAAAAAGGCTATGATCAAGTTACCGGGCACACGCCTTGCAATAAAACAGTGAACTTGTCAGACGGAGGGGTTTGTGTCGGGCAGTTAGTGCCTGTCAGCATTGCAGAGGCTTTTTCGCATTCATTGTTAGGCGCTCCATCTGAGTGTTGCGGAAAACTCCCTGGCGAAAAAGGAGGAATACTACATGCTGCATGAAATGAAAGTCTCGGGCATAACGATTGATCCCACATCAAACTCCCCCATAGTTATCCTTAAGGCGATCCATGTGGATCAGGCGCTTCCCATATGGATTGGCATTCTGGAGGCGACTGCCATTGCCACGGAGCTCGAAAATGTTCGCTTGGCTCGTCCCATGACCCACGATCTATTCGTTAACTTCCTGGATGTCTTAAAGATAGCAATCTCCAAGGTGGAGGTGTGCGACCTGAGGGACAACACATTCTATGCGAGAATCCACTTTTCATCCAACAGCCAGTCATACAATATTGATGCTCGTCCCAGCGACGCAATTGCTTTAGCGCTCAGGGCCAATTGTCCCATATTTGTGGACGACAAGGTTCTGGAAAAGTCCGCACACTTAGATCAAGAGCCAGAGGCATTTGACAAAAGCGAAGAGGGCAAGAAATGGAAGGAATACCTGGAAAAGCTATCCCCTGACCAATTTGGCAAATACAAGATGTAGGATCTCGTGATTGACCTTCATACTCACTCCATTTTTAGCGACGGTGTTTTGGTTCCATCGGAATTGGTGCGCAGAGCCCATGTGCTCGGCGTCAAGGTCATTGGGATCACGGATCATGGTGACGCTTCCAACCTTGATTTTATTATTCCCCGGCTTGTGGCTGTCTCCGAACAACTGAATCGTGTGAATGAGATTAAGACCATACCTGGCATCGAGTTAACTCACATCCCACCTGCTCAGATTGGCTCTCTGGCCAAGGAGGCCCGTTCCCTTGGAGCCAAAATCATAGTTGTACATGGGGAAACCGTTGCAGAACCGGTGATTCCCGGCACAAACCGCGCAGCTTTGGATGCCGACATTGACATTCTGGCTCACCCCGGCCTTATATCCGAGGAAGAGGTGCTGATGGCCGCAGAGAGAGGGATTTTTCTGGAAATTACAGCTCGAAAGGGACACAGCATAACAAACGGTCACGTGGCAAAACTTTCGATGACGCACGGGGCAGAATTGGTCTTAAACTCTGATGCCCACGAACCTGGAGACCTTCTAAATGAGCAACGGGCAAGACTGGTTGCCCTTGGCGCAGGCCTGACCGAAAAGGATTTTGAACGGATGCAAGAAAACGCC
>JADFWI010000560.1 GCA_015222985.1 Pseudomonadota bacterium
TGAGAAGGATCAATGAGTTTTCTGGGTTTCAAAACAATCCGCCTTTCTTCCACGTCCACTTCAACATAGTCGCCTTTTTCGATTCCAAGAGCGATCAAGATTTTTTTGGGTATGCGAATCTGTCCCTGAGGGCTTATCTTCATTATTGTCGGCATGGTCCCTCCTTTAAACAATTAAACTTTTAAACTATCTTAGATTTTGTTTCCTTTCAGGTCAAGCGAAATGAATAGAACCTTGGAACGTCAGGAGACAGAGGCCGGAGGACGGAAAGACAGAAGTTAGAAGTCAGATGTCTGATGTCAGAGTTGATAACCACGAACCACGAACTATTACCTACGAACTACTCAGAGGACAGATCCGCAGATTACCCCAGAGAAGTATAAAGAACATGATTTCACTCCGGTACGATGGTATCCACATTGACATGAATTTCATGGGGTAAAGATGGATGATTAGGATGGCAAAAACTGGGGTAACGGAAGGGACGGTTCGTTATCATTTACGGCGTGTGGTAAAGAATGATGAGGCGGGCTACAACGAAAGAGCGGCGAAATCTTTGAACTTGAGGGTCTGGACGTATCGTGATAAACACTTTTAACGGCTACGAAAAGACGGATTAATTAAATGGAATTGTTTTTTGAATCTGCGCAAATCTGCGTAATCTGTGGATAATGAAGCAAATACTCCAAAACCTCAAAACCGGCAAAATGGAGGTGGCTGATCTGCCTTGTCCGCAGGCGGGGCAAGGCTCGGTCTTGATCCGGACGCGGGCTTCGCTTATCTCGGCAGGCACTGAACGGATGCTCGTGGAGTTTAGTAAGGCCAACCTGATCCAGAAAGCGCGCCGGCAGCCGGAAAAGGTCCGGCAGGTGCTGGATAAGATCCGGACGGACGGCTTGGTGCCGACGCTTGAGGCGGTTTTCCGCAAGCTGGATGAACCCCTGCCGCTGGGGTACTGCAATGTGGGGAGAGTGACGGAGGTCGGAGGTCAGAGGTCGGAAAGACAGAAGTCAGATGTCAGATGTCGGAAATCGGAGGTCAGAGTTGATAACCACGAACCACGAACCACGAACTACTTAGAAGACAGAGGTCAGGGGATTGAGGGATTGAAGGTTGGGGATCGTGTGGTGAGCAATGGTCCGCATGCCGAGGTGGTCTGTGTGCCCCGCAATCTCTGCGCTAAAATCCCTGATGGCGTGACTGACGAGCAGGCGGCGTTCACCGTCCTTGGCAGCATTGCCTTGCAGGGCATGAGGCTTGCCGCTCCCACGTTTGGTGAGAAGTTCATGGTGTTTGGCATGGGGCTGATCGGGTTGTTGACCGTGCGGTTGTTGCAGGCAAACGGTTGCGAGGTTCTGGCTGTGGACTTGAATGCCGAACGTCTTAAACTCGCCGAGGCATTTGGTGCGCAAACAGTCAACATAAGCGCCGGAGGTGATCCTGTTGCAGGGGCTATGGCGGGGACAGGAGGCAAAGGCGTTGACGGTGTTCTGATCACAGCGTCTGCCAGGACCGATGAGATCATGCATCAGGCTGCGGAGGCATGTCGAAAACGCGGACGGATAGTCCTGGTTGGTGTTGTGGGCTTGAACCTGCGGCGCAGTGATTTCTATGAAAAGGAGATTACCTTCCAGGTCTCCTGTTCCTATGGTCCGGGGCGGTATGATGAAAAATATGAGCAGGATGGGCAGGATTATCCGATTGGGTATGTGCGCTGGACTGAACAGAGGAATTTTGAGGCGGTGTTAGGGGCGCTGGAAGCAGGGCGCCTGCGCGTGGATGAGATGATTACACACCGCTATCCGTTTGAAGAGGCGGAGAAGGCCTATGAAAAGATTCAGAAGGACAGCTCTGCTCTTGGGGTTATTCTGGAGTATGGGGGAGGAAAAGAAGGTCCACAGATTACGCAGATTACGCAGAAAGGAGAAGATGATTTAACAGCGGATGAACGAAGATTAACGCAGATTTCTGAAAATACTATCCGTGTGCATCAGCGTGTATCTGCGGCTGAATCAAAAGTTACAATAGGTTTGATTGGTGCGGGGAATTTTACAGGAGCGGTGTTGTTGCCGGCTTTAAAGAAGACAGGGGTGAGGTTTCAGGCTATTGCTTCGAGTGGCGGGGTGACTGGGACGCATCTGGGGAAGAAGTTTGGATTTGAAGAGAGTACTACGGATACGGAGAGAATTTTTGAGGATAAAGAGATTAATACTGTTTTTGTTACCACGAGGCATAATTCTCATGCGCGGTTTGTGATGGAAGCGCTTGAAGCAGGCAAGCATGTGTTTGTGGAAAAACCGCTGTGTATGAATGAAGAAGAACTGGAAGGAATCAAAACAGCCTATCAGCCTTCAGGTATCCGTCCACAAACATCCGACTTCCGATCTCCGACTTCTGATTGCCGGCATTTAATGGTTGGATACAACCGGCGTTTCAGTCCACACACAATCAAAATCAAGGAATTGCTGGCCGGACGTGCCGAGCCGCTCTGTATGAACATGACGGTCAATGCAGGGATCATTCCCCAGGATCACTGGATACATGATCCGGAAGTCGGAGGAGGTCGTATTGTCGGTGAAGGATGCCACTTCATAGACCTTATGGTGTCTTTGACAGGCAGCATGGTTCAGTCGGTTTCGGCATGTATGGCTGGTGATGGATTTGCCGTAAGGACCGATAAGATGTCCATTGTACTGGGATTTGCCGACGGTTCGGTTGGGACGGTTAACTACTTTGCCAATGGTTCAAAAAGTTATCCCAAAGAAATGCTGGAAGTTTTCAGTGAAGGCCGTGTGCTCAGGATGGAAAATTTCCGGATAACGCTTGGGTATGGATTCAAGGGATTTAAGAGGTTCAGGACCTTAAGGCAGGACAAAGGGCATAATGCCGAGGTGGCCGCGTTTGTGGAACGTATTGCAGCTGGTGGTGAAGCGCTGATACCATTTGAGCAATTAGAAAATGTCACGCGGGCCGGTTTTGCTGCTGTAGAGTCAGCAAGGGAAAGACAGACGGTAATCCTGTGAGGATTCACTCACTTCCTGTCTGGCAATCAACAGCCTTTTTGCAATGGAATCATCACGTTATTGGTATGCGACTTGATTAATCGAGTATTTGAGTTGTATCAGAAATTCTCTCTGTATTTTCATACCATCAGGTATTTAAAGCCGGTCCAGATTTATGGCCGGCTTTTTTTTGTTTTACACAGGCCTAAACCAGACCTGGCCCCGGCGCCCAAAAGAAGCGAACTTCAAGGACCGTGGGTGACACCGGCTCTTGGAAAGCAGTCTCTTGTTGGTCCGGCTACGTTTGACCATCTTAATCAGAAATTTTCCCTGCCAAATGATGGGGCCTGGGATGTAGCTGGACCGTCCAGGCTGTGGAACTATCATCTGCATTATTTTGATGATCTTATGGCAGAGGGGTTTCTTGAGAGACGTGGCCGGCATCGGGATCTGGTCCAAAGCTGGATAAGACATAATCCTCCGATGCAGGGAACAGGGTGGGAGCCTTATCCTCTGAGCCGGCGTGTGGTGAATTGGATAAAGGCTGATCTTACCCCGTCTTTTCTTGATAATGCAGCCCTTTCCAGCCTGGCTGTCCAGGCTCGGTACCTGACCCGGAGGTGTGAACGTCATCTTCAGGGCAACCATTTATGGATCAATGCAAAGGCATTGATTTTTGCAGGCCTGTTTTTTGATGGGGCGGCAGGTCCCGGAGAAGCAGGAAAATGGCTTGCACAGGGAATGCTCCTGGCCGGGCGGGGGATCAAGGACCAGGTTAAACCTGACGGGGGCCATTATGAGCAGTCCCCAATGTATCATGCGTTCATGGTGGAGGACCTGTTGGATCTGATAAACCTGGGGCGGGCCTGTGCATGGGCGGAACTGGATGGTTTTAAGGAAACAGCCGCGCGCATGTTGGGTTATCTGCAAGGAGTCTGTCATCCTGATGGACAAATTGTGCTCTTTAATGATGCTGCGTTTAATATGGGTCCATCTCCTGGTCAGCTTTTAGACTATGGTCAGCGTTTGGGCATAGGGCCTGTGAATGTTTCAGAACAAGGGGAGGGGTGGAGGCATTATCCTGACTCAGGTGTGGTATGTTTAAAAGCAGGGTCTTGGACACTTTTTTGGGATACAGGGCCGATTGGGCCTGATCACATTCCAGGACATGCTCACGCGGATAGCCTTACTCTGGAACTTTCATGGAACAGGCAAAGAGTAATTGTGGACACTGGAACCGGTGAGTATGGAGTTTCCCCGGAACGTTTGCATCAGAGAGGCACCTCGGCCCATAATACCGTCATGATTGATGGCCGGAATTCCAGCGAGGTCTGGGCGGGATTCCGTGTGGCAAGACGGGCAAGGCCTTTAGGTAGAGCAACAATTACGCAGGTCGATGGGCAAACAATTTGCCGGGCTGGTCATGACGGATATAAACGTATCAGGGGTGAAGTATTGCATTGGAGAAAAATTATTACCGATAAAGAAAATATCGTTATTGAAGACGAAATTCAAGGCAGAGGACAACACCTGGCTGAACTTTTCTGGCATTTTCATCCGGAGATAGACGTGCGGCCAAGTGATGATAAATGGTTTCTTCTTCATGCTGGGCTGGGGAAAATAGGTGAGATGACCATTCAGGGGGCTGAGGACATTCAGTTGATTTTCGCAACATACCATCCGGAATTCGGTCTTTCATTGGAGACAAAGAAGTTAGTAGCAAAAACAAGGGGTCCTTTGCCCATAAAATTTCTGACGCGGATTTCATCATTCAATAGTCAGTGATTATGGGCATTCTTCACGACAAGTCAAAAGTAGTTTACACTTTGTTGATCTTGTATTTTGGCAGTGAAACTTGAAATTTGAAATTGGGAAAAATACAAAGATGTAGATGCGTTACCTAATTTCAAATTTCAAATTTCCAGTTTCGACATCGGCATTCAA
>JADFWI010000106.1 GCA_015222985.1 Pseudomonadota bacterium
CTGAGTATAGGTATATTGGCAAGCCTTTTCACGGCTATCATAGTAGCAAGGCTGATTTTTGACTATCTTGTGTTCCAACGACGTATAACGCGGTTGAGTATCTAATGATTGACCGAACACCCCGGATTTTCGTTCAAAATTAGAAAAAGGAATTCACTATCTGCCAATGCAACTAATAAAACCCGACATTAATATCGATTTCATAGGACAACGAAAATTCGCCTTTGTGGGTTCACTGTTGTTGATTGCTGCCAGCATAATCTCCCTCATACTGAAAGGAGGACCCAGTTACGGGATCGATTTTGCAGGGGGCACCCTTATTCAGGTTCAGTTTTCACAGGCAATACCTCCGCAGGCAATCAAGGATGCCCTCAGAACCACGGATTTGGATATAACATCAGTCCAGGGGTTCGGAGAAACAAAAGACAACGAATACTTGATTAGGGCAACCGGATCATCAACGGCTTTGGAAAGCCTTGCCCCCAAAATCACAAAGGTCCTGAAGTCAGCATACCCGGAAAACGAGGCAGAAGTGCGTCGTGTGGAGATGGTAGGTCCCAAAGTGGGAAAAGACCTTCGTGAAAAGGCTTTGCTGGCCATGTTTTCCGCCATTCTTTTCATCATCGTTTACATCTCAGGACGGTTCGAACTGAAGTGGATGCTCAGTATCATCGTGGCATCGTGTCTGTTTTTTGCCCTTTTCACACTGAAGAAATTCGACGTCAGCATTCCAACTCTTATTCTGATCGCAATATTGGTCACTTTGGGCTTGTGTTTCTACCTGAGGCTCCGATTTGCCACAGGCGCAATTGTTGCCTTGGTCCACGATGTCATGATCACTGTGGGGATTTTTTCCTTAATGAACAAGGACTTCACGCTCCCAATTATTGCGGCCCTGCTCACCATTATAGGATATTCGCTCAATGACACGATCATCGTTTTTGACCGCATTCGCGAAAATACCCGAAAATATCATCGCCAACCATATGACCGCATTATTAACCGCAGCATCAACGAAACCTTGAGCCGCACTCTGCTGACATCGCTCACAACCCTTGTCGTTGTGGTTTCCCTCTTCGTGCTGGGAGGAGGCATCATTCACGATTTTGCATTTGCCATGATTATCGGCATTATCGTGGGAACTTATTCCTCAGTTTACGTTGCAAGCCCGATTCTGCTTGTTTGGCAGCAAGTCACCAAAACATCAGCAGGCCGACTCAAGAAAAGGCGGCGATAAAAGGAGTATCATATGTACCGTCCATGTGCCCACCGCGGCTGGACAGGTGTTCTTGCAGCGTTCCTTCTTATTGCCCTGCCCGCCTGCACTTCATTCAAGGGCATGTTTCATCCTGAAGAAGACCCCAAGATGGCAGCGCTTCAACGAGAAATGCGCCAGATGACAAATGCTAATGCAGCAACTCAAAAGACAATAGAAGACATCTTTGGCAGGCTTGATGTGCTCGAGACCAGATTCGACAACCTGGATGAGACTGTTGAAGGGCTATCAAACCGTCCCGAGCCTGCGCCGACCGTGCCGGATAAGGAACCTTCGTCATCCGAGATCGTCCAAAAACCGCAGGCAACTGAAAAAGCAGTTACAGAGCCTGCGCCCAAGAAGCCGACCTCCAAGGTAGTGATAAAAAAGGCCGCTGTATCTCCCAAACGCTCCCCTGAACGTGAGTATGAGAAAGCCCTTGCAGCTTACACACAGCATCGCTATGATGAGGCATTGGCTTTACTTAAGGGTTTTTTGCAGGATTATCCGGAACATCACCTTGCTGACAACGCACAGTACTGGGTTGGAGAAATTTACTATGACATCGAGAACTACCCCAACGCTATTCTTGCCTTTAAAGAGGTCGTGACGCATTACGGAGATGAGAACAAAGCCCCTGACGCATTGCTTAAAATAGGTTATGCTTACGTGGCGTTGGACGATCCGAACAATGCTCGCATTTTTTTAAGAAGGGTCATCAAAAACTATCCTTTCAGCAAGGCAGAAACCAAGGCACGGGCCAAATTGAAAGAACTTGAAAACCTGTAATGGAATCGCTCAAATACTGGCTTGCACTAAAATCTGTCCCTGGCGTGGGCAACCGTCTCTTCCTGCAGCTCCTCAAGCATTTTGGAGAACCTGAAAGGGTTCTTAGTGCATCTAAAAAAGAACTCTTGAACGTTGAAGGAATTAACGAACGGCTGGCATCGGTAATTCCCCGCCACAGAGCTCCCAGGGACGTTGAAGATGACCTCGACCTTGTCCGCAAAAACGGTTTCAAAATCATCACCTTTTCGGATCCCGACTACCCTGCCCTCCTGCGCCAGATACATGACCCGCCCCCAGTCCTCTATGTGTTTGGCACGCTTCGTCCGGACAGCCTCAATATAGCCATCGTTGGATCACGAAATGCCACATCCTACGGTCGCACGACTACCGAACGTTTGAGCAGGGACTTGGTGGCCCGCGGATTTACCGTGATTAGCGGCATGGCCCGCGGTATTGACTCTGCTGCCCACATAGGGGCGCTCGCTGCCAAGGGCGAGACGATTGCAGTTTTGGGGTGTGGCCTGGGAACGATCTATCCGGCTGAAAACAAGAAACTGTTCCACAGGATTAGCGAAAACGGGGCGGTTATTTCAGAGTTTCCCTTTCTCGCCGCTCCTGATGCCCATCATTTTCCGGCTCGAAACCGCATAATCAGCGGAATGTCCCTCGGGGCAGTCATTGTTGAGGCCACACACAAGAGCGGAAGCCTCATTACGGCCAGGCTGGCTGCAGAGCAGGGTCGGGAGGTTTTTGCCGTGCCGGGCAGTGTAACGTCATTTAAGAGTATTGGCACGCACAGCCTGATCAAGCAAGGAGCCAAACTCGTTGAGCACGTAAATGATATTATCGAAGAACTCAACATCGGCCTGGCAACGGCGCCCATGGAACCGAAAGAGCAACCAGCCATCAAACTGGCGCCTGAGGAGAAAATACTCCTAAATGAATTGAGTCCTTATCCGATACATATTGACAGGCTGGTTCAACAGGTGTCGCTCTCTGCAGCAGAAGTGGCAAGCCTGCTGCTTCAACTGGAGTTGAAAGGCCTGGTGACGCAGAATCCCGGCAAACTCTTTGCCAGGTCGGAACGCTGATTGGTTGGCCGGTTGAGTTTGTTAGCCAAATATCGGAAAACTGAAAAAGACAAAGAAAGGATCACCGTTGAGCAAATCTCTAGTCATTGTTGAATCGCCCACAAAGATACGAACTCTCAGAAAATACCTCGGATCCGATTTTGATTTGGCAGCTACCGTGGGACACATCAGGGATCTGCCCCAAAGGGAACTGGGTATCTCTGTGGAGGAAGGGTTCAAACCAGAATACACAACCATTAAGGGAAAAGAAAAAGTCATCCGTACCTTAAAACAGGCGGCCGGAAACCTCAAGGACGTATATCTGGCGGCTGACCCGGACCGCGAGGGTGAGGCCATAGCCTGGCATACGGCTGAGGTGCTCAAAAAGAAAGGACGCAGGTTTTACCGCGTCCTCTTTCACGAGCTCACGAAAAACGCCATCCGCGCCGCCATGTCCTCACCGCAGGAGCTTAACAACAACAAGTTCGAGTCCCAGCAGGCCAGGCGGATCCTGGATCGCCTCGTAGGTTATCAGATCTCTCCTGTCTTGTGGAAAAAGGTCCAACAGGGGTTGAGCGCGGGCCGCGTTCAGTCGGTTGCGGTTCGCATTATTTGTGAACGCGAAAGGGAAATACAAGCTTTTGAGCCGGAGGAGTACTGGAGCATCACCGCAGAGCTTGAAGGAGAAAACCCGCCACCCTTCTTGGCCAAACTCACCAAGAAAGAAAACAAGAAGCTTTCCATCCCCGATGAAAAGGCGGCTCGGTCAATCCTAGCGGACCTTAAAGGCACGATTTTTAGGGTAGAAAAGGTCGTCAAGAAAGCCCAGCAAAGAAAGCCCCTGCCCCCTTTTACTACCAGCAAGCTCCAGCAAGAGGCAATTCGAAAGCTCGGTTTTTCGGCCAGGAAAACCATGACGGTGGCCCAGCAGCTTTACGAGGGCCTCGAAATGGGCCCTGGAGAACCGGTCGGCCTTATTACCTACATGCGAACAGACTCTACGCGTGTCGCCCAGGAAGCTATCGATGAAGCTCGACAGCTCATCCAGGAGGAGTTTGGCCAGGCGTACGTGCCGGAAAAACCCCATGTGTTCAAGAACAAGAAGAAGGCCCAAGACGCCCATGAGGCCGTACGCCCCACATCGGTTTTTCGAAAACCCAAGGAGCTTGCGCAGTTCCTCTCCGAAGACCAACAAGCCCTTTACGAATTGATCTGGAAGCGTTTTGTGGCCTGCCAAATGAAACCGGCGATCCTTGACCAAACCTCGATCACTATTTCCGCAGGTCCCTACACCTTTCTGGCCTCCGGATCAGTGGTTCGCTTCCCCGGTTTCATGGCGCTATATATCTCTTCAAATGAAGGCCACAGCCAATCAAAAGACAAGGAAACGCTTCCACCCCTGACTGAGCAGACGGCACTGAAATGCCACAAGTTGGACCCCAAACAGCACTTTACCCAGCCACGGCCACGGTTTTCCGAGGCATCCCTTGTCAAGGAGCTGGAAGAAAACGGCATCGGGAGGCCCAGCACGTATGCAACCATCCTTTCCACTATCAGGGGCAAGGGATATGTGGACCTGGTCAAGGGTTATTTCCGACCCACGGAATTGGGTTTCATCGTAAACGATCTCTTGATAGAAGGCTTTCCGGATATCTTGAACGTCGATTTTACTGCCCAGTTGGAGGATAGCCTGGACAAGATCGAAGAAGGAACAACAGACTCCACCACTGTGCTCCAGCAATTCTACAGTTCATTCAAAAAGGATTTAGAACGGGCAGAAAAGGAGATGAGAAGCGTCAAGAGTGAGGGGTTGTCCGTTGCCTTGCGATGCCCTGAGTGTGACAAACCTCTTAAAATCAAGATGGGACGCAATGGTCCATTTCTCGGCTGTTCCGGGTATCCGGAATGTAGATTCACACAGAACTACACCCGTAATGAAAAGGGCCGGATCGAGGCAGTCCGTCCAGTCGTGGACCAGCCGACTGACAAAGTGTGCGAAAAATGCGGAAGCCCAATGGTGCAAAAACAAGGGCGTTTTGGCCCCTTCCTTGCCTGCTCTGCTTATCCGGACTGCAAAAATACGATGTCTTTGAAAGAAAAAGGCATTTCACAAGCCGAGCGCACTGGCGTCAAGTGTCCGGAGAAAGGATGCTCTGGCGAGCTTGTCTCACGCCGATCAAGGCGTGGCAAGCCCTTTTACGGATGCAGCCGTTATCCTGCCTGCACGTTTGCCGTATGGGACAAACCCGTGCCCCAACCTTGTCCCAAATGCGGCGCCCCTTTTGTGGCGATGCGTACCACCAAGAGAGACGGGCCACACCTGAAGTGTTTTGACAAGAAATGCACGTATAAGGAGCCGATTGAAGATAGAAAGTAGTCTTCTCCCTGCCCGTCAATCTTGAACGCCTTGTTCTGTTTCCACCTATGACCTTGGAGTTAGTGAACCATTCAGATACTTATGCACAATACTGGAAATAAGTGTTTGATATGGTATGCCTTCTTCAATAGCCTTAATCTGAATTTGATGATAATCCTTCTGCGTCAGACGGAGATTTATGCGCTTATCTTTTCTCAGGGTGTTTCGAGCTGCTGCCATGGCCTTCTTTTTTTCCTGGTCGATATTTTTAACAGGGCGCCACTCGTCTCGTTCGATTGATTCCATCAACTCTTTTTCTTCTTTATCAATCGGTTCAAATGCCTTTTTTCTAATTTTTTTCATTATTCCCCCTTTAAGCCGTAGTGTTTTGTATATTTTCGGCTTGGAAAGGCTGTTCTAAGAAAAATTTCATTATCGTTTTCCACAAGGGGAATATGTGGGGGATATGTGGGGACGGGCATAAATATATAATTAGCTTGAC
>JADFWI010000561.1 GCA_015222985.1 Pseudomonadota bacterium
AAGCCGGAGACAAACAAACTGGTCGCCATGCTCGACAAGATGTGTTTTGATGGGTAGGTGGTTAGGTGGAAGGTATAAGGCTGGAGGTTGACAGTTAATAATTGACCTTCAGCCTTCAGCCTTCTACCTAACCACCTTTCCCCAAAACCTGCCTCTCAAGGACCTCAAACACCACTTCTCTTTTAATGGGTTTTGAGACATAGTCATCCATCCCTGCTTTAAGACACTTTTCTCTGTCACCTTTCATGGCATTGGCGGTCATGGCAACAATAGGGGAGTGGCGAGTTACTGGTTGCGAGTTACGGGTTGCGGGTTGCGGATTGTGAGATTCCCACTCGCGGATCTGTCTTGTTGCTTCCAGTCCATCCATCTCAGGCATCTGGACATCCATGAAGATCAGGTCAAAATCATCAGGAGACTGCGTGTATTTTTCAAGGGCCTCTCTGCCGTTATTGGCCACTTCCACGTGATATCCTGCCTTGGTAAGCATCATCTTTGCCAGTTTCTGATTGATGATGTTGTCTTCGGCCAGAAGGATGCGCACGGAATGCTTCATATCCTCCCGGACCGAGTATTGCGTTGCAATGGGAGTTCGATCTTTGGACTCTTCACTCACAACTGACAACTCACTACTCATCAGCTTTTCCATCATTTTATAGAGTTTTTCTTTGCGAATCGGCTTGTTCAGAAAACCGTCAAATCCCGCTTCTTCACACACACGGGAATCGCGCTTTGTAGAGGATGAAAGGGCGATCAGGGGAAAACGACGAGTTACGGGTTGCGAGTTACGGGTTGCGGGTTGTCCTTCATATCTTCGTATCTCCTGTGCTGTTTCATACCCGTTCATGTTCGGCATCTGGATATCAGAGATACAGACGTCAAAGGGTTTTCCCGCCTCAAGGGCCTTTTTCAGGGCCGGCACAGCTTCCTTGCCTTCGGTAAGGGCAACCGCGCTCATGCCCACTGACTCCAGGACATAGGTAAGGATATCCAGGTTGGTCGGGTTGTCATCCACAATAAGGGCCTTTTTCCCGGAGAGAGATGCCGGTGTGAATCTTATGGCCTGTTTGCCATCCGCCTTTGCAAACCATGCAGTAAAATGAAAGATGCTGCCCGGACCCGCCACGCCGGATTCTTCATCCCGGGTTTCAGATTCTCCATTCTCCAACCCGCAACCCGGAACCCGCAACTCGGAACCCGCCGGGCTTTCCGCCCAGACCCGGCCTTTCATCATCTCTGATATCTTCTTGCATATGGACAGACCCAGACCGGTCCCGCCGTATTTCCTGGTGGTGGTGCCATCTACCTGCTTGAAGGCCTCGAAAATAGTGCCCAGCTTGTCTTTCGGGATGCCTATCCCGGTGTCACGTATGGCGGCATGGAGCTTGACCCTGGTCTCCTCTTCCTCTTCGATATTTAGCGAGAGTTCAATTTCTCCGGCCTCGGTAAACTTGGGGGAATTGCCCATCAGGTTCATCAAGACCTGCCGGAACCGCAAGGGATCTCCCTTTACCAGTGAAGGCACGTTATCTCCGATACGGCACAGGATCTCAATAGGCTTTGATCCGATCCTGGGACGGACGAGTTCACACACATCATAGGCAACGAGTTCCGGATCAAAATCAATTTCCTCAAAATCCATCTGCCCGGCATCAATCTTGGAGAAATCAAGGATATCATTGATAAGGGAGAGCAGGGCGTCCCCGCTCCTCTTAATGGTTTTCACCTGGTCGAGCTGTTCTTCATCCAGATCGGAATCAAGGAGCATTTCAGCAAAACCGAGGACCCCGTTCATGGGCGTGCGTATCTCGTGGCTCATGTTGGCCAAAAACTCGCTCTTGGCCATGTTGGCACACTCGGCCTGAACGACTAGTCGGTTGGTCTTGGCAATGGCCTGTTCAAGCTCATCATTGGCTTCAATCAGTTGCCTGCGTGAAGATTCAATTTCCTCCTCGGCCTGCTTGCGGGCCGTAATGTCCCTTATCAATCCGACCGCATTCCATTGTCCATCAATCTGCATGGCGGAAAGAGAGACCTCCACCGGAAATGCGGTCCCGTCTTTTCTGATTGTAGTCACTTCATTTGTTTTGCCCACTACAGGACCTTGACCGGTACTCAGGAATTTCACAAATCCTCTGGAAAAATCCCCATGATACCTCTCAGGTACGATAATTGTGTGAAGATCTCGGCCCATTATCTCATTTTCGCTCCAGCCGAAGGTATTTTCTGCGGCCTTGTTCCAGAATGTAATTTTTCCATGGTTATCCATGACTGTTATGGCATCCTGGGCTGAAGCGCTTATGCCCCGGAACCGTTTCTCGCTTATTTCAAGAGTCTCCTTTGCCTGACTGAGCGCCTTAGTACGTTCCTCGACCCGGTCTTCGAGGTTTTCCCTGGCACTGGATATCGCCTCTCCCATGGTGTTGAATGTCCTGGCCAGATCCCCGAGCTCGTCACGGCTTTGGATATCTGTCCTGTAGGTGTAATTGCCCGAGGCAAGCTCCTTTGAGGCTTGGGCAAGCTCTTCTATAGGCCGGTTAATATAGAAACGGATTAAGAGGAAACATAATAATATCCCTGTCAGATAGATCGCTGCTGTTCTTAAAAGATTCTTTTTTAGATGTATATATATCGCATCCTTTGCCGGTTGGTCGGTTATACCCAGGCGGACCACACACAGTTTTTTTCCACTGGAAAATACAGGCATGGTGACTTCAAAGATATTATCTCTTAACGGGTGTTTTCTGATCTCCTTTTCAGACACTGCCATGGCATCGGCATCAAATTCCGTATGACTTGTTTCGTTCTCAGTCGTGACCAGACATCTTCCCTGATTATCGACTATGGTTATGTAATCTATGTTTTCATCCGCATCCTTATCGGCATTAATCGCAGATGCCAGTTTTCCCATCTCAAAGCCTGTAACCCTGACCATGGCCCGATAGCCCAGTTTTTCCGCAGTAATGCAGGCTCTTTTAACAAGCGCATCCATCATGTCCTGGTAATCCGTCCTCAAGACACGGACTACGTCCATTGCAACGGCGAAAAGAAACACCAGCGAGAAGACGGCTATGATCTTATGGCCAAGTTTCATGCCGGTTTTGTCGGGGGGGGGGGTAACATTGCATTTAAAGTCCCTTGGTTACGTTTCATCTGCGTAACTTCTCAATAAGTTGGGGTAGATTACATTTGCGACTATTCACTGGATTCCTGCTTTCGCAGGAATGACGGGCATTTAC
>JADFWI010000562.1 GCA_015222985.1 Pseudomonadota bacterium
AAATCCCAAATCTCAAGCATCAAATTCCAAACACCAATGACCTGAACTATTTTGATTTGCCCAGTATTGCTGAAAATATCTTTTTCAATTCATTTGCCTCTTGTGTCAAGCTCTGGGCATCATCAGCATTCTCTAAACTGTTCGTCTCATGAATTAACCTGATCCAATAGGCGCTTTCTTTTGCTTCTTTACGGCTTATTTTCATCCTCATTAAGAAGTCTTTTTTGCTTAATGATTCGTTGGCCTCCCTGTAATTTGCGCCGACTGAACCGGAGGCTTTTACCAGTTGTTTGCCATCCTCAATATTTGCAATTGTCTTCGGCAACGCCTTAACGAAAAGCCTAACAGCTTTAGCGAATTGGAATGTTCTTTCTTCAAGATCATATGTTGGTTTGGAATTTTGAATTTCGGTCATTGGAATTTGTTTGTTATTTGAGATTTGTTATTTGAGATTTCCGCTAACTGAACTATTCCGACTCCCTACTGCTTACTCCCTACTGCTTACTGCTTACTCCCTACCGCCTGCTCCCTACGCGCTCACCTTCCGAATTGGCAGATCCGTCTTTATGCGCGACTTCCGCCCATCTTCGTAGGTAATCGTGGTGTCAATATGAACAACATCTCTCTCAGAATAAAGGGCGCTTACGATTTCCTCATACCTCTTTTCCACAAAGGCCCGGCGCAGTTTTCTGGTCCTTGTAAGCTCATCATCATCAGCGTCAAACTCCTTGTAAAGGTTGATGAATTTTCTTATCCTGGCCACTTCGGGAAGGTCTTTGTTGGCCTGCCGGATTTGTTTTTCTACCAGATCATAGACTTCTGCCTTCTGAGAAAGTTCCGGGTAACTCGTATAGCTAAGCTTTTTTTCATCTGCCCACTTGCCCACCACAGCATAGTCGATGCAGACAACCGCAGTCACGTAATCTCTCTTGTCTCCGATGACCCATGAATCCCTCAAATAGGGACTGAACTTTAGGCGGGTCTCCAAATATTGAGGCGAAAAAGGTCTGCCGTCCCTGAGCGTCATAACGTCCTTGGAACGGTCGAAAACCACCAGGTGACCGTCTTCATCTATAAAGCCCCTGTCACCGGAATAAAGCCACCCGTCCTTCACGGTTTTTTCCGTGGCTTCGGGATTCTTGTAATATCCCAGGAACACAGACGGGCTCCTTGACAAAATTTCGCCGTCCTCGGCAATCTTGACCTCGGTCTCAGGCAAAGCAGTGCCGACTGTGTCAAATTTGATGTCTCCATCTCGATGGACCACGGAAATGCCGGCAATCTCCGTCTGCCCGTAAATCTGTTTCAGGTTCACCCCCAGGGCGTGAAAAAAGCGAAAGTGATCCGGGCCCATGGCAGC
Source organism: Pseudomonadota bacterium (assembly GCA_015222985.1). Taxonomy (GTDB): domain Bacteria; phylum Desulfobacterota; class Desulfobacteria; order Desulfobacterales. Next base: position 1,361 of record JADFWI010000562.1, read on the forward strand.
CCCTCCAGAGTAAGCATAGCGCACACGGGACAGTCCCAGCTGGTCCTTGAGCTTTTTCTGTACGCTTATGTAAGCCAGCCATTTGAGGCATCTCCAGTACCACGGGACCCTGCTTTTCTGGAATTGAAGGTCGGCAACATGATAGCCGATCTTAGCGGCCAGGTCGAAAATCTTTCTCTTTACCCATGAAGCATCCAGGTGCTTGACTTGAACCGTGCGAGTCATCTGCTCGTAAAGGCGCGGAGGGGCAAACATTACATGGGGGCCGATCTCACGGATATTTTCCTGGGCAGTGTCGGGCTCTTCCGGGAAATTTATGGTAAAGCCTATCTGAAGGCCGCAAGAAATCGACATCATCTGCTCGCCGATCCAGGCAAAGGGAAGGTATGAGACAAAATCATCCGTTTGATGGCACGGGTCGACGGACATGAGGCTGTTGCCCATACTCAGCAGGTTCCAGTGAGATAGCAAAGCCCCTTTTGGCAAAGCCGTGGTGCCTGAAGTATAAAAGAGCAAGGCCACTTCATTACCGCGGCCTTTACGGATCATGTCTTCAAATAGACCCGGCTCCTTCTGTTCAAGCTCTCTGCCCAAATGTTCAACCTCTTTTAGACTTATCAGGCAATTCTGATGGTAGTTACGCATCCCTTTGGGATCATCCCAGATGATCTTTTCAAGATTGGGACATTCATCGAGAATGGAAATGGCCTTGTCCACCTCTTCCTGGCCTTCACCAAACAGGAATTTTGCGTCGGAGTGCTCAACAATATACTTGACCTCGTCAATAAGGCAGTCCCGAAACAGCCATACGGCCACTCCACGGGCACACAAAGTAGCCATCTCGGCCCATAACCCTTCGGGACGGTTGTCGCCGATCATGGCAACCTTGTCCCCATCCTTAAGGCCAAGACTAACAAGACCCAAAGCGAGGTATTTGACATTTTCCAGGTAGTCATGCCAGGTGATGGGTCTCCATATGCCAAACTCCTTCTCCCGCATGGCCACCTTGCTCTTGCCATAGGCCTTTGTCCGTTCCAGGAACAGCTTTGGAATTGTTAAGTCCTTCGTAACCTCCATGCCGACAAGTCCTATTCTATCTCCGAGTGGCGTACAAGTCCTCTTCACCCAGGTACGCTTTGATCACCTCGGGGTGGCTTTGCACTTCTTCCGGGGTGCCGTCAATAATCTTGTTTCCGAAGTTGAGCACCAACACGTGATCCGAAATATCCATCACCACGCCCATGTCATGTTCCACCAGGATACAGGTAACCTTCCAGCGCTCCTCTTCATTAACGTCTAAAATGAAGCGGGCCATGTCCTCGACTTCTTCAAGATTAAGGCCGGCCAAAGGTTCATCCAGGATCAATACCTCGGGCTGCAATGCAAGCGCGCGTCCCAACTCGACCCGCTTTTGAAGACCGTAAGGGAGCATGCCCACAGGTTTGTCCCTGATGTGCTCGATTTCCAGAAGATCAATGATCTCCTCTTCGATAAACTCCCGGTGCACAATCTCTTCGCGCGCGGTTTTGCCCAGGTACAAGACCCCACGGACTATGCCGGATTTGAGATGGATATGGCGACCGAGGCGAATGTTATCGATGACTGTCATCCCGCCAAAGACCTCAACCTTCTGAAAGGTCCTGGCAATGCCCAGTTCGGCCCGCTTATAAGGCTTGAGTTTATCAATGCTCTGTCCCTTAAAATAGATATTTCCCTTCTGTGGACGGTAAAGCCCGTTTATGCAATTCATCATTACCGTCTTGCCGGCCCCGTTCGGTCCGATAATGGAATGTATCTCCCCTTTTCTTACTTCCAGGCTTATACCTGCCAGGGCGCCGACCCTTCCGAAATACATGTGAACATCCTCCAATTCCAAGAGGACGTCACCCTCCATGAGATCACTCGGCACAAACAACTGTATTGGTCTCCCTTTGCCGAATAAATGCATCGGCCAATCTAATCTGTCACTTCTGAAGTTCGCGTCTTCAGGTCCGCCTTGGGCGGGACTCCTTGGAATGACAACGAATTGTTCGTATCAGAGGAGTTGCCGCAAGTTGTCGAGGACTTGCGACACCCTCCCGTAAACGCTTGTTCTTACCTGAAAAACGGGACCTTGTCAAGAACACATTCAGCTAGCGAGATCAAGCTTGAAATCGCTTGAGAACCCGGTTAAAGCCGGGCATGGCTTTCGTGATGGTGTTGTCATCCACACAAAAGGCAATGCGAAAAAAACCGGGAGACCCGAATCCACTGCCCGGCACAGTCAAGATCAACTCCTCCTGCAAGGCCCTGACAAAGGCTACGTCATCAGCAATGGGACTTCTGGGGAAAAGGTAGAATGCTCCCTTTGGCATTATGAATTCATACCCACACGTTGAGAGGCCATCGCACAGGAGATCCCTCTTTGCCTGATAAAACCCCGGATCAACAGAGACGCCCTGTAACGATCCAATAGCCCGTTGCATCAAGGCTGGAGCGTTCACATAGCCCAAGATGCGATTGGCAAGTGTCATGCCGGCCAGAAGATCGTTTCTGTAAGTTGCTTCAGGGTTTACCGCCAAAAAGCCTATCCGCTCCCCCGGGATTGAAAGATCTTTTGAATAAGACGTGACAATCATCGTCTCGGAATAAAGGGGAAACAGCGAGGGGACCTCCACTCCGTCAAAGGCGATCTTTCGGTAAGGTTCATCGGAGATAAGATAAATCGTCCGTTTTAGTCTGCGACCCTCATCCTGCAGGAGCGCGCCAAGTTGCGTGAGGCTTTCCTCAGAATAGACTTGACCCGAAGGGTTATTCGGCGAATTGATGAGAACGGCCTTGGTTTTTGGCGTGATGGCGGCCTTGATTATCTCAAGGTCAAGGGTGAAATCCGATTTGCTTGGCACAGTCTTGAGCGTTCCCCCGTGATTATCTACATAAAAACCGTACTCCACAAAATAAGGGGCCGGTGTAATGACCTCATCACCCGGATTCAGGATTGCCTTCAAAATCACATTCAGGGCACCGGCAGCCCCACAGGTCATAATGACATCATCTGCTGCGATCGCAACGCCCTGTTCCTTGGAGAGGAACTCTGCAACCGCCTTTCTCACTGATGGATATCCTGTATTTGGCATGTAGGCATGGTATCCAGGCTCTGAGGCCTTTGCCACGTCGATGAGAACCTCTTTAAAGCGGGCAGGTGGTTGAAGGTTTGGGTTCCCCAAACTGAAATCAAAGACATTCTCGGCGCCATACTCTGTCTTGAGCTGAGCGCCTTCCTCAAACATCTTTCGAATCCACGAGGACTTTTCCAGAATTGTGTGAATCTTTTCAGCGATGCTCATGGCCATTTCTCCCCAAAAATCTTGTTATAGAATCTTTTCGCTGTTTTCTATGGCGAAAAAAACATGACACGTCATCTCTTTCGTGGTAAAAAAACCGTCAAAGCTTCATCAATTTCAGAAAAACAAGAGGTAGCATTCATCATGATAAGGGCACGTATCGTTGGCACAGGTTCCACTACTCCAAAGAGGATCCTTACGAATAAGGACCTGGAGACAATTGTGGACACAAGCGACGACTGGATAATACGGCGTACAGGGATCAAGGAGCGACGCATTTCCACAAACGGACAAGGTGAAAACACCTCGGAATTGGCCACTGTGGCGTCACTAAAAGCCCTGGAAATGGGGGGCATTCTGCCTGGAGACCTTGATATGATTGTTGTAGGCACGGTGACACCGGATCGTCAGTTCCCTTCTGCCGCGTGCTTTGTACAAAAGGCGCTCAACGCAAGCAAAGCCGTGGCCTTTGACGTGTCTGCCGGATGTTCGGGTTTTCTTTACGGCCTCTCTGTCGCGAATAATGCCATTGCCACCGAAACGTGCAAGAACGCCCTGGTCATTGGCGCCGAACGTCTTTCGTCTATCACAAATTGGGAAGATCGAAGCACCTGCGTCTTGTTGGGCGACGGGGCCGGCGCCGTGGTTCTCACCCCCAGTACCAATGACGATGGGATTCTTTCAACCCATCTACAGTCAGACGGGAATTTCTGGAACCTCCTTTACTCCTATGACGAGAGGTCCAAGATTCCCGAAATCCTGGATACGATAGAAGGGAAGCCGTTTTCTTTAAGAATGGAAGGAAATCGGCTTTTCAAAAAAGCGGTTACCTGCCTGGCTGACATTGCCGCCGCGGCCTTGAAACATAACGGCCTCTCGTGTGACGACGTTAAATTGCTGGTCCCGCATCAGGCCAACCTCAGAATCATCCGGGCTATGGCTGAAAGGCTCTCGATTCCCATGGAAAGCGTCTATACGAATATTGAGAAGTATGGCAATACCTCTTCCGCCACAATACCGATTGCCCTGGACGAGGCCAACCGAGAAGGCTTGCTAAAACAGGGTGACTATGTCCTTCTAGTGACATTTGGAGCCGGCCTAACCTGGGGAGCGTCCGTCGTAAAGTGGTCCTTTTAGTCGACCCCTTCCACACGGTCTACTTCCGGAACTTCTTTTTTGAGGAATTTCTCGATTCCGTTTTTCAAAGTTATCTGAGACATGGGACAGCCCCTGCACGCCCCCTGAAGACGAACCTTTACTACCCCGTTATCAACGCTTACCAGTTCCACATCCCCGCCGTCAGCCTGTAGCATGGGCCGTATCTTGTCGATCACCGCTTGAACCTCTTCCTGCATCGTTGTCTGTCCTCCTTTGGATTTTCAGATTGCCGCTACCATAAACGCAGTCGCTGTTTTTTGCAACCGGTATTACGTTAACCCACCTCACCCGCTCCTCTGTGCGTAAAACTCCCTCTTGAAAAGAGCAAATTTTCCCTCGCGGATTGCCTCTCGCATCTTCCTCATAAGGGTCATAAAGTAGTGGATATTATGGATTGTATTTAAACGGTGGACAAGAATCTCTTTTGCCATGAAAAGGTGCCGCAAATAGGCCCTTGAATAGTTCCTGCACGTATAGCAAGAACAGTCGGCTTCCACGGCTCTTTCGTCGTCCCGATACCGTGCATTGCAAATGTTCAAAGTCCCGGTGCGGATAAAAAGCTGGCCGTTTCTGGCATTGCGAGTGGGAATCACACAATCAAACATGTCCGTTCCGAGTGAGACAAGTTCCACCAGGTCTTCCGGCGCTCCTACGCCCATGACATATCGGGGAAGCAACTCCGGAAGGAGCGGAAGGGTGAAGGCGCAAATATCAAGCATGGCGTCCTTTGGCTCGCCAACACTCAAACCGCCCAGGGCATATCCGTCAAAGCCCATGCCTGTGAGGGCGCCAACACCCTGGGCGCGTAGGTCTTGAAACATGCCTCCTTGAACAATCCCGAAAAGAGATCCACTGTTCTTTTTGCGGCTTTCTTTGCAGCGCCTTGCCCAGTCGATACTCAAAGTCAAAGACTCCCGGGCATCGGCGGCAGTGGCTGGATACGGTGTGCACTCATCGAGACACATCATGATGTCAGAGTCCAAGGCCTCCTGGATCTCAATAGCCTTTTCCGGTGTCAAAAGGTGTCTTGAGCCGTCCAGGTGGGACTGGAAAGTGACTCCACGCTCAGAAATCTCCCTGAGCTTTGCCAGACTAAAGACCTGGTAGCCGCCACTGTCCGTCAGGATAGGGCCGTCCCAGTGCATGAACCGGTGAAGCCCGCCGAGCTTGGATATGACATCGTGTCCGGGACGAAGGTAAAGATGATATGTGTTGGCCAGGACGATTTGGACCCCCAGATCGCGAAGCTCCTCAGGCGTGAGGGATTTGACCGTGGCCTGAGTGCCCACAGGCATAAAGGCCGGGGTGTCGACGTGCCCGTGGGAGGTATGAATCCTGCCCAGCCTGGCGCTGTTTTCTGATGATCTATGTATGATCTCGAATGAAAAAGTCATAGTTAGTGTCCATCCATAAATGGTCTTTTTGCCCAATCTCTGCGTTATGCTCAAAAAATAGTCCTCGGAATATCACACATATGCCT
>JADFWI010000563.1 GCA_015222985.1 Pseudomonadota bacterium
ACACAAAACTCCAAGGCAGAGCCATCTGTCTCTTTCAGCCGTCGTAGCCGCCACGGCTACTATGGCGAAGTCGGCGACCTGGCCCAGAGGACCAGGTTTTCAATGTAAAAATAAAAACGTTCGAACGTGCTTCGAGATAAAGGGCGCATGACTGCTCCGAGCATACTTCTGAAGGCATGGGCAATACATCCCAGAAAATCCATGGGCCAACACTTCCTGGCCGATCCGAACGTCGCCACCATGATCGTCAAACGGAGCGAGTTCGGCAAAAATGACACAGTCCTTGAGATAGGCGCCGGGCTTGGGGCCCTGACCGTCCCTTTGTCTGGGCGCGTTAATTACTTGCTGGCAGTGGAGTCAGACAGAAAGCTTGCCACGCTGCTCAGAAACGAGATCCTGGCCGCAGGTGTATCCAATGTGACCGTTATTGAAAAGGACATCCTCCGGTGTGACATCAACAACCTGGCTAAAGCATCAGATCGGCCGCTGAAAGTGGCGGGCAACCTTCCATATCACATCTCGTCTCAGGTCCTGATACATTTGATCAACTTCCGCGAGTCTATCGATCGTGCCGTTCTCATGTTTCAGAAAGAGGTTGCCGAACGTCTCCTGGCCAAACCAGGGACCAAGGCTTACGGCAGACTATCTGTCTTGATCCAATATTGTGCCAAGGTTTACCCCATAGCCCATGTAGGGGCCTCTTCGTTTTATCCAAGGCCGAAAATCGATTCGAGAGTTGTGGGCGTCGAGTTTTTCGACTCAGCGCCTTTTCCTGCAACAGACGAGGGTTTTTTTTCCGGGATAATTCGCGCAGCTTTTGGAAAAAGGCGAAAGATGCTCAAGAACGCCTTAGTGAACAGCGATCTTGGGCTTGAAGAACGCTGGGTATTGGCGGCATTCGATCTGGCAAACATCGATCCGCGAAGACGAGCAGAGACTTTAAGTGTACAGGAATTTGTCACTCTTGCAAACCTGCTCAGAAAATGAGAACGTGTGATTTCTCAAACTAAAGTCATTGACATTCTTGCATAATGGCATTAAAAAAATAGTTTTCCGGTATTTGGAGGGACGCATTAAGGTCATCAAGGAGATAGATCGCATGCTGCAAGAGGCAGATCGCCTCCTGCATGAAGGAAAAACAATCGCTTTTGTTCCCACAATGGGCTGCTTTCACGACGGACATCTCGCACTGATGCGTGAGGGACAAAAACATGGAGATGCCCTCATTGTCAGCATCTTTGTCAATCCAGCACAGTTTGGTCCAACGGAAGATTTTCAGACATACCCTAGGGAGTTGAATCAGGACATTCGTTTGGCCGAATCCGTAGGGGTAGATGTGGTCTTTGCCCCGGAAGCAAATGCCATGTATGACAGAGGGCATGAGACGTATGTCAACCTGGAAACGCTCCCACGCGGCTTGTGCGGACTGTCGCGACCGGACCATTTTCGGGGTGTTGCTACCGTGGTAGCTAAACTCTTTAACATTGTGAAACCACATGTTGCTCTTTTCGGAAAAAAGGATTATCAGCAGTTGGCGGTTATCCGGCGTTTGGCACGGGATTTGAGCTACGACATAAAGGTTGTCGGGGTCCCTACTGTGCGAGAGGCAGATGGCCTGGCCATGAGTTCCAGAAATACGTATTTGTCCAAAGAGCAAAGGCGCTCTGCTCTGGCTCTCTATGAGTCCCTTCAACTGGCTCAAGAACTGGTGGCCCAGGAAACCAAGGATGCCGGGAAACTCATTGAGAAAGCATCAAGGCTTATCGTCTCCTATCCTGATACCAAGGTCGATTACGTTACACTCTGTGACCCGGATACCCTTGAAGACGTGGAACGTGTTGACAGGCCAAGCCTGATGGCTCTGGCCGTGTGGGTGGGCAGGACCCGTTTGATAGACAATGCCATACTGACACCGTAAATAAGACTACGGAGCAATTTTGTTATGATTCGTACTTTTCTGAAATCCAAGATCCATCGCGCAACTGTCACTGATGCCGATATCAACTATGAGGGAAGCCTCGGAATCGACGCTGACCTCATGACCGCAGCGGATATCCTCCCCTATGAACTGGTTCAGGTCTATAACATTAGTAATGGCAATCGATTCGAGACCTACGCCATAGAAGAGCCGTCAGGATCAAGAACCATTGCGTTAAGGGGCGCGGCAGCCCGAAAAGGCGCCCGGGGAGACCTGATAATTATTACCTGTTATACAGCTATGGATGACCAAAACCTGGGAGATTTCAGGCCGGCCGTCATCTTCGTGGATGAGACCAATAAGATAAAGGGGGACACATGAGCAAGAAAGACTTCTTATTTACTTCAGAGTCCGTAACAGAAGGACATCCGGACAAAGTAGCGGATCGCATATCAGACACCATCCTGGACAGTATCCTGGAAAAAGATCCCAAGGCCAGGGTGGCCTGCGAGACCTTGGTGACCACGGGTCTTGCCTTTATTGCCGGAGAGATTACGACCACGTGCTACGTGGACATGCCTCATGTTGTCAGGGAGACGATTCGAGACATCGGCTACAATTCTTCAAGCATGGGTTTTGATTGGGAGACATGCGCTGTAGTCACCAGCATTGATCAACAATCTCCTGACATTGCCATGGGGGTAAACGGAAAAGGCCCTTCCAAGGAGCAGGGGGCCGGTGATCAGGGTCTCATGTTTGGCTATGCCTGCGATGAAACTCCTGAACTGATGCCCATGCCCATATGTTATGCCCACAAGCTCGCCATGCGCCTGGCACAGGTGCGCAAGAACGGGTCTCTCGATTTTCTTCGCCCGGACGGAAAAACGCAGATTACCATAGAGTACGAGAACGGCACCCCCAAACGTGTAGAGACCGTTGTGATTGCGGCCCAACACAGTCCGGACATCAAATATTCCGAGTTAAAAAAAGCAATCACAGAAGAAGTCATCAAGAAAGTTGTGCCCAAGAAAATGATCGATGGCGACACCAAGTACTTTATTAATACCACGGGGCGTTTCGTGGTCGGCGGCCCCATGGGAGATTGCGGCCTGACCGGCCGGAAGATTATTGTAGACACTTA
>JADFWI010000564.1 GCA_015222985.1 Pseudomonadota bacterium
ATGATCGCTCAGGCAAACGACCAAAGCGCAGAGATGCTCGAAGCGTAGCCCGCGATGTTTCCGAGACCCTTGCGGCCATGGCTTCCCGAATCTTTTGCAGCATAGACCATGCAACCCAGGATAGAGTCATGTCGCTAAAGGCTCGCGAGCAGGAATCGCCTGAAGTATCACTGGCGCGTCAGAGAGCTGAAAATGACTTGGCTGATTTGGAAAACATGAAGGAGGAGCGCTTGTCTGGCATTGAGCGCCTGGGAATAGACCGTTACGGCCCCGTAAGGCATCTTGCCAGTAGCTGTTGTCTTTCTTTCGGCTGAATCCTACGAGACTGAACTGATAGACCTGGCAAAGGAAATTGATCCCGAAACCAGACGGAAAATCGAGTTTGCTGCTGAGGACATTGTAATACAGTATGAGGCCTCCCAGGAAGGGAGTGTGAAAGAGTTGGGCACCTAAAGATCGGGTTTGATATCCGAAGCCTAGCTCCAGGTGATCCTCAGACAGGGTATAGGGACCCGGTCACTGGGGTTCGCCGCATTGAGGTCAAAGGATGCAAGAAAGATCAACCAATTCGACTGACTGCCAACGAATGGTACAAAGCAACTCAGCTTAGTGATTCGTACTGGCTTTATATGGTGTGGGACCCACTTGAGAATCGCGATGTTGAACCAATTCGAATCCAAAATCCTGCTCAGAAGCTGGACCACGTCAAGCGGGAGGTCGTTGCTGCGAGATTTTTTGAGATCCCAGCATCCGCTATTGGCGAAGTAGGCCAGAAGGAGGCTAGATAAGATATGAGTTCAATTCTTTCCGACGAGGATATTGCCCGGTTGTTGAAAGAAAAAAAGCCCCTCCCGGACGACTACCGGGCGAGAATACAGATCCGCCCGAAACGTGGGCATAAGGAGCGTGAGCTGGATGTGAAGGGTGCCGAAGGGAGTGATTTTCGCGTTATTTTGCGGCAGAGTCTTATCAATCCACTCGACTTCTCAGTAATTCTGGTTTACAGACCTCCAAAGTCAAATCAACTGTTCCGTTTGCGACGGTATAATGGGAAAAGCCATGAGCATACAAATTCCATAGAGGGAGAAACTTTTTACGACTTCCACGTTCATGAGGCTACTGAACGCTACCAAGAGATAGGAGGGAGAGAAGATACTTACGCTCAACCAACAAGCCGATTTTCTAATTTGCACCAGGCCGTATCGTGCATGTTCCATGATTGTGGATTTGAGACTCCCTTTGACCCACAGATGAAACTCTTTGAGGAGATATAGGCCATGAATACCGAGATGATTGAACACGACTTCCGCAAAAAAGTGTGTGAGATGCTCAGAATATCATCCGAGGGTATAGATAGATTCCGTGTTTTTACCCCTTTCATGTTCGAGGATGGGGACCATCTTTCCATCGTCCTAAAAAGGGAGAATGGGACATGGATACTCTCAGACGAGGGACACACGTATATGCATTTGACCTATGACCTCGACGAGAAAGACCTCCAGCGAGGAACGAGGCAAAAGATCATTACAAATGCGCTTTCCGTGTTTACCGTCTATGACAGAGAAGGCGAACTGATTATCTCCATTACAGATGATCGATACGGTGATGCCCTGTACAGCTTTGTTCAGGCACTTCTTAGAATAACGGATGTAACTTATCTTTCACGGGAACGGGTTCGTTCTATGTTTATGGAGGATTTCAGAGCGTTTATGGAAGAAACAGTGCCTGAAAGCCGCCGTGATTTTGACTGGCATGACCCTCTGCACGATCCTGATGGTAAGTATTTGATTGATTGCCGAATAAATAGCATGCCCAGACCAGTATTTGTACAAGCATTGCCCAACGACGATAAGACACGAGATGCGACTATCACTTTGCTTCAGTTTGAAAAGTGGGAGTCAACTTTTCGTTCGCTTGCCATATTTGAAGATCAGGAGGAGATCAATCGCAAGGTCCTTGCCCGATTCAGTGATGTTTCCGAAAAACAGTTCTCAAGCCTGGGCGCTAATCGTGAGAGGATCAAACGTTATTTAGAAGAATCTATGTTATGAGCATTGAGGACCGCAGACTAATAGAAGACTATCTTCCCATTAAGGCCATAAGTGCTGAAGCCTCGCGGGAAAAGTCAATTCGAAAGGGATACATTTCTACGCTTCATCTGAGGAACGGATAGTTCTAAGTGGAGACCTGATTAAGAAGGGATTGAGACCGTTTATGGATGAAATTAGAAATTGGAAATTGGACATTGGTTCTAAGCTTCAGCGCCCACGACTTGATGCGGTGCGGAGGTGTAATTCCATGAACGAAAAACAGGTGCAAGACATGCCGTTGTCATCTAAAGCCGATGCGGCTTTCCGACAAGCAGCAAAGAAGATAATCCAACGCGCCAGACAAACTCATACTCCGG
>JADFWI010000107.1 GCA_015222985.1 Pseudomonadota bacterium
GACTTTTTGCGAGACCAGCCCTATGAACGTTTTTTTACGGCCTGTTTCTCTTCTTTCTTAAATCCTTGCGCCGTTTATCTCTAGCTTTTCCCTCTTCAAATCGACGCTTCTCTTCGTCGGTTTGAGGGGTAATTCCTGGAACTGCGATGGGTTTCCTATTCTCTCCCAGAGAGACTATGGTCAAGTACGCGGAATTTGTGTGACGTACTTCTCCTGTCATGAGTTCTTCGGCCTCTACCCTCACGCCTACCTCCATGGAAGTATTTCCCACGTAGTTGATAGACGCCCGCAAAATGACCAGTTCTCCTATAAAGACGGGCTCGTAAAAATCCAATCTGTCCATAGAAGCGGTGACAACATTGGTGCGACAATGACGAATTGCCGCAATGCCTGCAGCCGTGTCTATCAGTTTCATGATGGTGCCGCCATGAACATTCCCGGCCCGGTTGGCGTCCGATGGAAACATCACCTGGGCCATCTCAACCCTTGATTCGCACACCGTCTTTTCTCGTTTCATCTTGCTTCACCTTCGTTTCTGGTTTCTGTTTTTCGTTTCATTACGCAATTGAAAACCCATGAACTCATGCAACATCGACCATTGTCCACAAAACGTTTGAGGTTCTGGTTAATCATTGACATATTGTTGACTTAGATGTGTCATTCATGTTTTAAGAAAAATTTGGAGAGCTTACAAAGACTAGGTAAGTCTGGTTCTTGAGTCAATAAAAAAAGTGCCAGCATAGATTCGAATACTTTTCTGTTCGTGCGCGAGCCCTAAGATGTCGCCCGTCAAGCAGTTTTTTGGAGGCTGATTGCTATGAGAGAAAGGATTGAAAAGGCGTTACGTAAGAGTGATGCGGAATACACGGAGATTCGCATTGAGAGTGTAAGCACTTCCAGTGCGCATTTCAGAGGTGAAGAGCTGGACAATATCGGTTCATCCAAGACGTTGGGCGGTATAGTAAGGACCCTTGTCAAAGGCGGCTGGGGCTATGCCACTTTCAATGATCTCAGTAACCTTGAAATCAGAGTGAAGGAAGCTTGCGAATCCGCAAAATTGGTAGGTAAAGGAGAAAGTAAACTTGCTGAGGTGGAACCGGTGGTTGATGAGATAACAGCGACCCTGGAAAAGGATTTCAGAAATGTGTCGCTGTCAGAAAAAAAATCGGTCATCGAGGAGTACAATGAGATTATTCTTCATTACGACGACAAGATTGAAACATCTACTGTTGGCTATAACGACAGTTTCAGAAAAGTCTGGTACGGAAATTCCGAAGGAACTTACATTGAAGATGAACGACCGGATGTAGGTGTGATGTTATCGGCCACTGCAAGAGAAGGTGATAATGTCCAGCGAGGATTTGAAAGTGTTGCAGGCGGTGCAGGCTTTCAAATTATTGAAGGGCTGCAAGAAAAGGCGGTAGCCGCAGCCAGGCGTGCCGTGGACTTGCTTTCCGCCGCACCCGTTACAGGTGGTCAATATACTGTAATCATTAACCCCAAGCTGTCGGGCGTGTTTGCCCACGAAGCATTCGGGCATTTGAGCGAATCGGACTTTGTCTACGAAAATGAGCGCATGAAAGAGCTGATGGTGCTGGGAAAACGCATAGGTTCGGACATGGTCAACATCATTGACGACGGGAACATCCTTGGTCTCAGAGGTACTCATAAATACGATGATGAAGGCGTGAAAACCAGAAAGAACTACTTGATCAAAGATGGTATTCTGGCAGGAAGACTCCATTCCCGTGAGACCGCTGCCAAGATGGGTGAGGAGCCCACAGGCAATGCCAGGGCCATCAGCTACAAACATCAACCCATTGTGCGCATGACCAACACCTATATCGACAAAGGGAATGCCGGTTTTCAAGATATGATAAAAGACGTGAACCTGGGACTATATGCCATAGATATGGTGGGCGGTCAAACCTCTATGGAGATGTTCACCTTTAGCGCTGCCTACGGTTATATGATCAGAGAGGGTGAGATAGCCGAACTGGTTAGGGATGTGGTGCTCACAGGGAACGTTTTTGAAACGTTGATGCATATTGATATGGTAGGGGATACTGTGGAATTCCCGCCAGCGGGCGGTGGCTGTGGAAAAGGTGGGCAGGCACCATTGCCTGTGGGATTTGGTGGCCCCTGTGTTCGCATTCAGAACGTTGTCGTTGGAGGCAGGTAACAATGATAGTAAAACGGTTGATCGAAAAGGCTATGAAGAAGGCCCAAGGCGCACAAGCGTCCTTGGGACAGAGTGAATCAACAAACGTATCGTTTGAAAATGACAAGCTCAAATCGGTAAAATCGTCGCAGAGTACAGGGATGAGCGTGAAAGTCATCTTAGACGGAAAGGTCGGCTCCTCCCAGACCACTGACATAGA
>JADFWI010000108.1 GCA_015222985.1 Pseudomonadota bacterium
GTGTATAGACGGGCAGTTTTTTTGGGCATATCTTGTCATGTTCATTTGAGATTTCCTAAACGATCAAGAGAAGCAAGTGGGAGTCGGTCATGATTAGTGTTGATTGGTCTTTGTTTCTGCAGATGGCAAACTTCATTGCGCTGATTTTCATCCTCAACGCCATCCTCTATAAACCTATCCGCAAGATACTCATCGAAAGAAAGAAAAAAATCCAGGGCGCCGAGGAATCTATTAAGGGCGCTCAAGAGGATGCCGCCGAAACCATGCAGACATTTCAAACAAAGATCGGTGAAGCCAAGATGAAGGGGCATCAGCAAAAAGAGGGCCTGAAGGAGGCCGGCCGGGGGGAGGAAAGGCGGCTTGTAGACGAAATCAACCAGAAGGCACAAGCGGACCTGGAGGCGGTACGGGTTCAGATTGCCAAGGATGCAGGGGCCGCCAGGGACAAACTAAAGAGTGAAGTGAAGGCTTTCTCGGCTGCGATTGCCGAAAAGATACTCGGGAGGGCTGTGTCATGAGCGTGTTTGTCAGGACGGGGAAGGTTCGCTATATTGTCGGCCTTTTGGTCGTTGTTTCGGTTCTGTTTGCTGTCGGGTCGGTTTTGGCTTCTTCTGAGGGCGGACACGGAGAAAGCAGCTTTGACAAGGGCAAGGATCTGATCTGGCGGATAATGAACTTTACGGTGCTTGCAGGCGGACTGATTTTTCTTTTGAGGAAACCGGTTGCCAAGGGCCTTGAATCCAGGCGACAGGGGATCAGGGATCAGTTGGATGACCTGGAGCAACAGAAGCAGGATGCAGAAAAGCAGCTAGCCGAATATAAGGCAAAACTGGCCCGACTCGACCAGGAAGTGGAAAAGATCATGGCCGAGTATATGAAGGACGGTGAAGTCGCAAAGGCGAAAATCATTGATGAGGCTAAGGCCGTGGCTGAAAAACTCCAGGAACAGGCCAAGAAGAACATTGAGCATGAATTTCAGAAGGCTAGACAGGAGTTGAAGACCGAGATGGCCGAGCAGGCTGTGACCATGGCAGAGGCGTTGATCAAGAAGAAGATCAAGGACGAAGATCAGGAACGTATTATTGGCGAATACTTGACAAAGGTGGTGGTAGCCCAGTGATAAGTTTAAGGATTGCTAGACGTTATGCCAAGGCGCTGTTGTCCATTGGCAGGGAAGACGGCCAGGCCGAGACATACAAAGAAGAGTTGGCGGGTTTTGCAAAGCTCCTGGAAGAACACAAGGAGTTGGAGCAAGCCATCTCCAACCCCTTGTATGATGCTGCAAGTCGCAAGAAGGTCTTACAGGCTGTTGTGGAACGTTTCGGCCCGTCCAAGGTGATGGCGTCCTTTTTTGCCCTGTTGTTTGACAAGGGCAGGATCCAGTATGTGAAGGACATATCTATAGTCTATGAGAAACTGACCGACGAACTCGCTAACATCGTCCGAGCCGATCTGGTGTCAGCCGTGGAGCTGCCTGAAGAAAGCGTTGAGAAAATCCGGGCGGCCCTGTCCAAAAAGACAGGAAAAGATGTGGTGATGGACACCAGGGTCGACCCGGCCTTGATCGGGGGCGTGGTGACCAAGATCGGGGACTTGGTTTTGGATGGAAGCGTGAGAACGCAGCTTATAAGTTTAAAAGAATCTTTGCAAAGGGGTGAGGGAATCTGATGGAAATTAGAGCCGAAGAAATCAGCGACATTATCAAGGGTCAGATCAAGGACTACGACAAGAAGGTGGACGTGAGCGAAACCGGCACCATTTTGTCAGTGGGTGACGGCATCGCCAGGGTGTACGGCGTGGAAAAGGCCATGTCCATGGAGCTTCTTGAGTTTCCCCATGGAATTATGGGCCTCGTCCTCAATCTGGAAGAGGACAACGTGGGTGTGGCCATCATGGGCGAAGACATCGAGCTCAAGGAAGGCGATACCTGCAAGCGGACCGGCACGATTGCCCAGGTATCGGTGGGTGATGCCATGCTGGGTCGCGTGGTAGACGCCTTGGGGAGTCCCCTGGACGGCAAGGGTCCTATTGATGCCAAGGAGTCTCGCCGCGTTGAGCTGGTTGCTCCTGGTGTTATTGCCCGTATGGGCGTCCACGAGCCCATGTACACGGGTCTCAAAGCCATTGACGCCATGACACCCGTGGGCCGCGGGCAGCGTGAGCTCCTCATTGGTGACCGGCAGATCGGAAAGACAGCCATTGGAGTCGACGCCATTATCAACCAAAAGGGCACGGACGTTAAATGCATCTATGTGGCTTGTGGTCAGAAGAAGTCCACCGTCGCCCAGGTTGTGGACATCTTGGATAAACACGGCGCCATGGAATACACCACGGTCATCTCCGCCTGCGCCAGTGACCCGGCAACCTTGCAGTACATTAGTCCGTATTCCGGAACCGCTATGGGGGAATACTATCGGGACAAGGGAGAGCACGCCCTGATCATTTACGACGATCTTTCTAAACAGGCAGCCGCCTATCGTCAGATTTCGCTTCTCTTGAGACGTCCCCCGGGTCGTGAGGCTTATCCCGGCGACATCTTTTTCAACCATTCTCGACTCTTGGAACGCTCTGCCAAGCTCAATGACGAGCTGGGGGCCGGTTCTCTCACGTCGCTCCCCATCATCGAAACCCAGGCGGGCGACGTTTCGGCCTATATTCCTACCAACGTTATCTCCATTACCGATGGTCAGATTTACCTGGAGCCGGCACTGTTCTTCTCTGGCGTGCGGCCGGCCATCAACGTTGGACTGTCGGTTTCCCGTGTGGGAGGGGCTGCCCAGGTAAAGGCCATGAAACAGGTCGCTGGCTCTTTGCGTCTCGACCTTGCCCAGTTTCGTGAACTGGAGGCCTTTGCCGCGTTTGGAAGTGACCTGGATAAAGCGACGCAGCAGCAGTTGACCCGGGGAACCCGTCTCGTGGAGATCTTGAAACAACCCCAGTACCAGCCTCTGCCCTTGGAAAAGCAGGTGTCGATTCTATATGCCGGTACAAAAGGGTATCTGGATAAGTACCCTGTTGAGGTCTTGAACAAATATGAGGCCGGGCTCTACCCGTTTATTGAGAGCAAGTATCCTCAGATCTTCAGCGAACTTGCCGAGAAAAAGATAATTAGCGATGACCTGGACAAGACCATGGCAAAGGCCTTGTCTGATTACGATGAGGAATTCAAGGACACGATCAAATAGCTGAACGTGTTTCGTGCTTGCGTATAGGGGTAGAATATGGCGACACTTAAAGAAGTAGAATTGAAGATTAAAGGCGTCAAGAAGACGCAAAAAATCACCAAGGCCATGAACATGGTGGCCGCCTCGAAGCTCCGAGGTGCCCAGGAGAAGATGGAAGCCTTCAGGCCTTATGCAGCCAAATTTGCCGACGTGCTGAGCAGTTTGGCCGAACGTGCGGGAGGCGATGAGGAAAACGCCCCTGCGCTCCTGGTGCCGCGAGCGGAAGTCAAGAACATCGACGTGGTCCTCATGAGCTCTGATCGCGGGTTGTGTGGCAGTTTCAACTCCAACCTGATCGGGAAGTTCGACAAGTATATGAAGGAAAAGGCTGCCGAGGGCATCGAGATACGACTGATTTGCATAGGTAAGAAGGGAAGGGATTATTTCCGCCGAAGAAAAGTCAGCATAGTCGGGGAGCATCTAGGGGTTGTGGGCGCCCGATTCGGGTTCAACGTAGCAATCAATGCGGGAAGGGGGCTCATTGACGGTTTTCTTGAAGGTGAAACCGATGAAGTCCAGATGATCTATTCCAGTTTTGTTTCCATGTCCAGGCAAACGCCTATTATTCAGCAACTCTTGCCTATCACCAGTGTAGAGCAGGCCCAAGATGCCCCGGAGAAAGAGGATACGGGTTACATAGCCGAGCATATCTGTGAGCCTTCGGTAGAGGAACTTATGGCTGAGATGCTTCCAAAGCAAGTCTATGTCCAGATCTACAAGGGGCTGCTCGAGACTTCAACGAGTGAGCATGCATCCCGCATGGCAGCCATGGATAATGCCACAAAGAATTGTAAGGAAATGGTCGAAAGCCTTACCCTGGCCTACAACAAGGCCCGCCAGGCAGGTATCACCGCGGATCTTATGGATATCGTCGGTGGTGCCGAGGCTCTAAAAGGGTAATGGGATATATAATTGAATTATTGATATTTAATATGTATTAGGGAGGTCGATAGGATGGCACAAGAAATAGTAAACGTGGGGACAATTACCCAGATTATCGGCAATGTGATCGATGTGGAGTTTCCGGAAGGTGCGCTTCCTTTGATCTACACGGCCCTATTGATCTCCAACCCGGGGATCAGTGATGAGGAAGACAACTTGGTTGTGGAAGTGGCCCAGCATCTCGGGGACCGTGTGGTCCGAACCATCGCCATGGATTCGACGGACGGTCTTGTCCGGGGTATGCCCGTGAAGAACACCGGCAAGGATATCCAGATGCCTGTGGGTGAAGCAGGCTTGGGTCGGATCTTGAATGTCGTGGGGCGCCCTGTGGATGGGCTTGGCCCGGTCAAGACAGAAAGATATGCCCCGATCCATCGCCCGGCGCCTCTGTTTACAGAGCAGGACACCAGCGTAAACGTTCTTGAGAGTGGAATCAAGGTGTTGGATTTGCTGGTTCCCTTCCCCAGAGGCGGGAAGATGGGTATGTTCGGTGGTGCCGGCGTGGGAAAGACCGTTATCATGATGGAGATGGTCAACAACATCGCCAAGCAACATGGCGGTATCTCCGTGTTTGCCGGCGTTGGGGAGCGTACCCGTGAGGGAAACGACCTTTATCATGAAATGAAGGATTCCGGCGTTCTTCCGAAAGCCGCCTTGATCTACGGACAGATGACAGAGCCCCCCGGCGCGCGTGCCCGCGTGGCCTTGTCAGCCCTTACTGCAGCAGAGTACTTCAGGGATGAAGAAGGACAGGACGTCTTGATGTTCATCGACAACATCTTCCGATTCACCCAGGCAGGCGCGGAGGTTTCCGCTCTCTTGGGACGTATGCCCTCTGCTGTTGGATACCAGCCTACCCTGGCGGTCGATCTTGGGGAGCTCCAGGAGCGGATCACGTCAACTACAAAGGGTTCCATTACCGCTGTCCAGTGCGTCTACGTTCCTGCAGACGACTTGACAGACCCGGCGCCAGCTACCACATTTGCCCACCTTGACGGCACAGTGGTTCTCTCGAGGCAGATCGTGGAGTTGGGCATTTACCCTGCAGTCGATCCCTTGGATTCTGTCTCCCGCATTCTGGATCCCAACGTACTTGGGGAAGAGCACTACGCAACTGCCCGAACAGTGCAGGTAATTCTGCAGAAATACAAGGATTTGCAGGACATCATTGCGATTTTGGGCATGGACGAACTCTCAGATGAGGACAAACTCACTGTGGGGCGGGCCCGCAGGATCCAAAGATTCCTCTCCCAGCCCTTCCATGTGGCCGAGACCTTTACAGGCACTGCAGGCGCATATGTGAAGGTCGAAGATACGGTCAAGGGCTTTAAGGAGATCTGCGATGGGAAACATGATGAGATTCCCGAGCAGGCCTTCTATATGGTCGGAACGATTGAGGAGGTTTTGGCCAAGGCTGAGAAACTGGCAGCCATTGAATAGCAAATAAGGGGCAGGTGGCATTATGGCAGGCAATATTATGTTAGAAGTTGTGACCCCTGACAAAGCAGTGGTCAGCGAAGAGGCCCAGATTGTGGTCGCACCGGGAGAATACGGGGAATTTGGCGTCTTAATCGGCCACACCTCATTCTTGACGACTCTTAAAATAGGTATGCTCAGGTACAAAGATTCGGGCGGCGCTGAACGGATCGTGTTTGTGAACGGCGGTTTTGCAGAGGTGTTGCCTGACAAGGTCACGATCCTGGCCGAGTCCGCAGACCGACGCAGAGATATAGACATGGATCGGGCCAAGGCCGCATTGAAGCGGGCTGAAGAACGCCTGGCCGAAGTCAGCAGGAGAGAAGACTTTAATTTCAGGCGTGCCGAGATCGCCTTACAGCGGGCAGTCACCAGAATAAAGATCGGGGAGGCCAGAAGAGGGACGGCCTAGACACATTTGTTGACATATGAAACTGACGAAAGGGGCAAGTCAATTGACTTGCCCCTTCTTTTTTGGTAGAATCTTTTTGTCAGTCATGCAAGACGTAGTTGCCATCATTTTAGCTGCCGGTAAGGGCACCCGGATGAAGTCGGACCGGGCAAAGGTGCTTCACGAGATAGCCGGAGCGCCCATGATCCTATATGTGGTCGAAGCTGCACTGGCTGTTGTCGAGAACGTGGTGGTCGTTATTGGCCACCAGGCCGAAGGTGTACGTGAGGCACTCGAATCGTACACCACGCTTTGCTTCTCGGTTCAAGAAGAGCAGTTGGGCACTGGACATGCCGTCATGACTGCCATGCCTGAGGTTCGTGCCGGGATTCATGACGGTGTTATACTATGCGGGGATACGCCTTTGATAAAGCCGGAGACGATTCGGGGCTTGATTGATCACCACAGGGCAACGAGAGGCGATCTGACCTTACTGGCTACGACACTTGAAGAGCCTTTTGGATATGGAAGAATCATTTCTGATGCACAAGGGGATGTGATCCGGATTGTCGAAGAAGCTGATGCCACTGACGCAGAGAAGAAAATCAGCGTGGTTAATTCCGGAACTTATTGTGTGAAGATCGATTTCTTGAAGAAATTCTTACCAGGTTTAAGAAGCGACAATGCCCAAGGTGAATTCTATTTGACCGACGTTGTGGAGCGGGCATACGAAGCAGGTGATCCCGCATCCCTTCTAGAGGTTCGCGATACATTGGAGGTCTTGGGCGTGAATACCAGAGAGGAGTTGACCAGAGCCGAGAACTTGCTTTAGTCCGTTATCACAGAAATTCGTGTTTTTCCAAGGCCTCGAGACGAGGGAAGATGGCTTAAAATCCCCTTGACTTTTGCCAGGATGCTCGTCTATATAGGATATTAAGTTTATTAAAAAAACTCAGAAGTATCTTGGGAGTTCATTGTGGATGAGGATAGTATTTCACAGCGCTTTGATAGGCTTCAAGAGAGGGTAGAACGATTAGTTCAGACGTGTAGTGATCTCCAAGAATCCAAATCAGGACTGGAAACAAAGGTAAAGGACCTTGAACAGGCCCTCAGGACAAAGGAAGCAGCCGAACGGGGTTACATGGAAGAAAAATCCGTGATCCGGTCTAAGATGGATGACCTGCTGGGTAGACTGGATCAAGTTCTCGACTCAACGTAGATAAGCCTGAGCTTTTGTGGACCGAATAATCAGCATAAAACTGTTTGACCAGGTCTATACATTCAGAGCTGACGCCAAAGTGTTCCAGGCTGAGAAGATCGTCGATTATCTGACCGAAGAGGTAGAAAAGGCCTGGGTTTCTACTGAGGTCCCTGGCAAGCTTGACACGGTCATATTGGCTGCATTGAATATCGCTAACGACTATTTTGAGATGAAGCGATGTCGCGAGGAGTTTTTGCAGGATATTGATCATCGTTGCAGAGTATTGATTGACCATATTGATAACAATGTGTGAATGAGTGAAAGGCGGGCGAAACCCCTGCCGTGCTCGTGTTCGGTGGAAGTTTTTTTGAGCCAACATTTATGAAACGGGAACCTTCTCTTGCCTTGGTGTGCATGTTCTGTGTTTGCAGAAAAGCCTAAAGAGGCAATGAGGTGCCCACCTGTGCAAACAGGTTCAAGAGATGCTGCCGACACGGCACCGTGGTGGGGGTTACCCTTTACATATGAGAAAGACGGTAACGGAACAAGGCTACTGATGCCTAGATATAAACGGGAGCAACCGTGATTTGCGGCTTCTCAACTGACAGTCCCTGTGCAGGGGCCTACGTAAGATCGTCATTGTTGGCCATAATCACAGCAGTGTGAATGCAGGCACAATGGTAGCTGAACAAGACAAGTCAAGCGATCAGTAAACTGTTGATCGTCGAATACGGCGTCAAGCCAGCCTAATTTGTTTTGGCCTTTCCGTGGTTTTTCACCTCCGCCGGTATCTCGCCCGTTAAGCTCTAGTTCAAAAATGCAAGTCCAAATCCTGTGGGTTCGTGTTCTTTTACTGCGTGGGTGTGGTTTTACCCGTCGTAAAGAGTTCAGCCCACTAAAGGGGGTATGTATATATGGAGATAACCGCTGTAATCTTTTTAAGCATCATAGTGTTTGCACTGGGTTTCCTGGTTGCCTTCTGGGTTCGCAGCAGACTGACGGCGGCCAAGATCGCGGCAGCGGAACATGAAGCCCGCAATATCGTAGAGAAGGCTCAAAAGGAAGGCAAGACCGTCTTAAAGGAGGCCAAGCTCCAGGCAAAAGACCAACTCTATCAGATGAAGCTTGACTTTGAAAATGAGACAAAGGAAAGAGAGGCCGTACTTAAGAAGCGGGAAAATCGCCTTACTCAAAAAGAAGAGACTATTGATAACAAGTTGGAGCACTTGGAACGCCGTGATTCCAGCGTTACCGGAAAAGAGCGACAATTGACACGGAGGGAAGGGGCGCTTCAAGGCCAGGAGGCCAAGTATGAATCCTTGATTGAGGAACAGAAGATGCTGTTGGAAAAAATCTCGGCTTTCACGGGCGAGGAAGCGAAGAATCTTTTGATCAAAGCCATGGAAAGCGAGGCTCGTTATGAGGCGGCAAAACTGATAAAGCGTATCGAAAAGGAGAGTCGTGAACAAGCAGATCGAAAAGCCAAGAAGATTATTGCCACAGCAATCCAGCGCTATGCCGGGGATTATGTGGCAGAGAAGACGGTCTCCGTTGTAAACCTGCCGAGTGACGATATGAAAGGTCGGATAATTGGACGGGAAGGACGAAACATAAGGGCCATCGAAGCTGCCACGGGAGTTGACCTGATAATAGATGACACTCCAGAGGCAGTTATTCTGTCAGGATTCAGTTCTGTTAGACGTGAAGTGGCCCGCCTATCTCTGGAAAGACTGATCAATGACGGCCGCATCCATCCCGCCAGAATTGAAGAGACGGTGAAAAAGGTCTCAGAGGAGGTCGACACGCAGATTCGCGACGCGGGTGAACAGGCCGCCTTTGACTTGGGGGTCCACGGGATTCATGCCGAACTGATTCAACACATCGGAAAACTGAAGTTTCGAACAAGTTACGGTCAGAATGTGTTGCAGCATTCCATGGAAGTCGGGTTTTTGTGTGGGATTATGGCTGCAGAGTTGGGGTTGAACGTGAAGCAAGCAAAGAGGGCGGGGCTGCTGCACGACATCGGCAAGGCCATAGACCATGAAGTTGAAGGTCCCCATGCTTTGATCGGGGCAAAGTTGGCCAAAAAGTATGGAGAACCGCCTCGTGTGGTGCACGCAATTTCTGCTCATCACGAAGATATTCCCCCCGCATCGGTTCTCGCGGTCATTGTTCAGGCAGCAGATACTCTTTCAGGGGCACGGCCAGGCGCTCGCAGAGAGACACTAGAGAGCTACGTGAGACGTCTGGAGGACTTGGAGAAGATCGCTGAGTCTTTTACCGGGGTCAGCAAATCTTATGCAATCCAAGCGGGCCGGGAGTTGCGGATTATTGTGGAAAGTGAAACGGTTTCAGATGCTGAGGCTGTTCTGCTAAGTCGGGATGTCGCAAAAAAGATCGAAGAATCTCTATCTTATCCAGGTCAAATCAGGGTGACGGTGATTCGAGAAACCCGGGCCGTCGATTTTGCCAAGTGACAGTAGTCGGGTGGTTATAATCAATGTATCTGGAAGGGCAAGACCATTGGACAACGTTTTTGACGTATTAAGACAGCGCGGTTTTGTGGAACAGACGACCGGCGACGAAGCCATCTATCGTCTATTTGAGGAGACCGTGACCTGCTACATCGGATTTGATCCTACGGCATCCAGTTTTCATGTGGGGAGCTTGGTTCCGATCATGGCCTTGGCCCATATGCAACGACACGGGCATCGACCGGTTGCGCTGGTCGGAGGCGGCACCGCTTTGGTGGGGGATCCAAGCGGAAAGACTGAGATGCGGCAGATGTTGACGGCGCAACAGGTGGACGAAAATGCCGAAGGGCTGAAAAGGCAATTAGCGAGGTTTATGAGCTTCGAAGAGGGCCAGGCGGTGCTTCTTAACAACGCGGAGTGGCTTACGAAACTCGCATACATCCCTTTCTTGAGGGACATTGGACGTCATTTCAGCGTCAACCGGATGTTGACGAGTGAATCTTGTCGGTTGCGCCTTGAGACAGGGCTCAGTTTTATTGAATTCAATTATGTCCTTTTGCAGGCTTATGATTTCTTGCATCTTTACAGGACCCAGGATTGCGTCTTACAGATGGGGGGCGCTGATCAATGGGGAAACATTGTGGCAGGTATTGACCTGATTAGGCGCGTGGAGCAAGGAACAGCTCACGGCATTACATTTCCCCTCATAACAAGTAGTTCGGGAGACAAGATGGGTAAGACGGCAAAGGGCGCAATTTGGCTCGACCCGGAACTGACCTTGCCCTATGACTATTTTCAATTCTGGATCAATACTGCTGATGCTGATGTGATAAGATTCATGTCCTTTTTTACATTCTTGCCCTTGGCGGAAATTGAGGCAGCGCGCAATTTGGAAGGATTCGAGCTGAACGTTGCCAAGACGGTTCTGGCTTTTGAGGCGACCAAGCTGGTCCATGGCCGGGACGAGGCTGAGAATGCCCTCAGGGCCTCTTACGGGTTATTCGGCGTCAGGACAATTGACCCGCAGTTTTTTGTTTCCAGTACAATACCCAGGGACCCGGCCTTGAGGGACGCGGAATCAATCCCCACCACCATGATTGATCCGGATCGATTGCGCAAAGGGATTCCGGCATTCAAGTTGTTTAGGGAGGTATCGCTGGCCAAGAGTGGAGGGGAGGCCAGACGACTCATTGAGCAGGGTGGCGCGTACGTAAATGATAGGCGAATCGAAGCGATTGATACGGTGATTAGTGATAACGACTTGAATAAGCATGAGATCTTGCTGAGGGCGGGCAGAAAGAGATATCACAGGATTAGAGCAGACGTTGAATGACACATTTTTTTTGGGGTACAGAGACAAAAACCAAAAAAAGCTGTTGACAAAGGCTACCAGTGGGTATAATAAAAGAGACTTTCTCGGACGAATGGGACGAGAGGCGGACTTGACAAGCCATAGAGGGCATGCTAGAGTTACCTTGGCTTTGTCAGTTGGCTTTGATCTTTGAAAACTAAATAGTGATGTTGTGATGAGTTGGGCTCTTCGGAGATTTCGAGTGTAAGTTTAATTGGAGAGTTTGATCCTGGCTCAGAATGAACGCTGGCGGCGTGCTTAACACATGCAAGTCGTACGAGAAATCTTTCGCTTGCGAGAGAGAGTAAAGTGGCGAACGGGTGAGTAACACGTGGGTAATCTACCTCCGAATTCGGGGTAACCCGCCGAAAGGCGGACTAATACCGAATAATATCCAGGGTGCCTTGGTGCTTTGGATCAAAGGTGGCCTCTACATGTAAGCTATCGTTGGGAGATGAGCCCGCGTGCCATTAGCTTGTTGGTAGGGTAACGGCCTACCAAGGCAACTATGGCTAGCTGGTCTGAGAGGATGATCAGCCACACTGGAACTGAGATACGGTCCAGACTCCTACGGGAGGCAGCAGTGAGGAATTTTGCGCAATGGGGGAAACCCTGACGCAGCGACGCCGCGTGAGTGAAGAAGGCTTTCGGGTCGTAAAACTCTGTCAAGTGGGAAGAACCTGTTTCGTGCCAATACCACGAGACACTGACGGTACCACTGAAGGAAGCACCGGCTAACTCCGTGCCAGCAGCCGCGGTAATACGGAGGGTGCAAGCGTTATTCGGA
>JADFWI010000109.1 GCA_015222985.1 Pseudomonadota bacterium
GGGATGAAATTGAAGTCGGTTTCGGCAACGTAATTCCATTGTGGCTGTTCGGATTCCTGTATTGAGTGAAAAGAGAACCAAGGAACCAAGGGCGTATTCTTCCGGGAAAGATACCCTGACATGATCATCGAAGATTTTCACGGGCCCCTTGAGCAGCGGATGGATAAACTAAACATCCTCAACTAAAGAAAAGGACTGATACTGCCGTTATTATCTATCATGGAAAGGGCGATGATGTGGTCCCCTTGACACCTGTTCATGAAATCGCCCGCAAGGTCTTCAATGACCTAACCTTCAATATGGTTGAGGACGACCATGTCCTGAGCAGAATCTTCAAATCTATCGACTGGGACAAGCTGCTTGAAATAGGGACAGCGGCGGCGTGTGCTTGAGGAAGCCCGGCAAAAAATAGAGTTCTGATCCGGAACCTGTTATGGAAGAAGACACCAAAAGAAAAATTTCCATTGATCTTGAGGCCATTGGTCAGGCCCTTTTGACCCTGAACTACAGATTGAGCTCCCATGCCTTGAACCTGTGGCAGGGAAGCCAAGGCGTTTTATCACATCACAGTATATATGAGGGTTTCTCTCATATCCTGAATCCTCCTGCCATAAGAGAAATACGGAGCGTGACCGCCCCAACCAAAGAACAGAGGCGCACTTTTCACCACCTCCTGGGACACTACCTGCAATACCGTCTTTTCCCGTACGAGAATGAATTGTTTACGTGGATGAAGGGAGCAGCCGCCCGTGTTGACGGTGAAAAAATCTACTTCAAGGATGTTCTCTCGTGGTGCCAGAAGCGAAGCAATGTTGAAAAGCGGCGTATCCTCGAAAAAGAGACAAAGAGCCTATGCAAATTCTTGAAACCCTTTGCCCTGAGCTTCTGGGAGTACCTGCTCGAATTACTCGACGAGGAATTCGGTTACAGCAATTATGCAGCCTACTGCGAGGACAAGAAGGGGGTCGAATACCAGGCCCATATCCCCAGGCTCCAGGCATTGTTGGAGCAGACAGAAACATTGTACCTTGAGTCCATGGAATCATGGGCGCAAAGGTCCCTGGGGTTGCCCCTGTCTGAACTGAACCACTTTGACGCTGTCTACCTCCTTGGACTCGGGGAATTCGACCACCTTTTTCCAGGTGAGATCCTCCTGGTGGACCAACTCAATTTTTTCAATCATTGGGACATACAGGTCAAAGACATTCAGGGTCTACATCTGCACATCGATCACTCGCCCAAAAAGGGCGCTCAGGCCATGAGCTTTCTCTTGAGGATACCAGAGGAAATCCATCTGGTCATGAACCCACAGGGCGGCTGGATCGACCTGGAGACCCTGTTCCATGAAATGGGTCATGGCCTTAGCAATGTATTCACGTCGCGAGACCTTTCTCTGACGGAAAAGGATTTTTTCACCTCAAACACGCTCTCAGAAACTTATGCCTTCTTGCTCCAGAACATGTGCTTTTCCCCTTGCTTTCTTGAAAGGCAGTTGGGTCTGTCGTCCAAGGCGATAGAAGAAATCACTTATTACAAGGCATTGAAGGACCTTTCAGTCTTCAGGAGGTACGCGAGTAAGTTTCTGGCCGAATATCACATGTTCAAAGAAAACGACCTGGCAAGCGGAGATGCGTACGCCCGTCTTTTAAGAAAATATACAGGTTTTTCCTATCGGCCTGAAACTCAGCTCTTTGATTTTGTGCCCGAATTTTACGCCCTTGATTATGTTCTTTCGTGGATGGCTGAAGCCACTATGGAAAGAATGCTCAGCCAAACGCTCGGTGATGACTGGATGTTCAAATCTGAAGCAGGCAGGATCTTGAAAGATTGGTGGCAGTGCGGCAATCGCTACGAACTTGATGAATTCTTTGCCGTTAAGGGAATAGGTGCGATTGATACTGGAGACATCGTGAACAGGTGGCAGCAAAGCATCCAGGGGAAACATCAGTGACCTGACACCAAAAATTGTTTCGCCCGCATACTCGGGGCTCGCAACGCCTTCGCCGGATTGCTTCGCTTCGGCCCCAATAACAAAACCACGACCGTATTGAGAACTTCCAACTAACTGATTTTCCAGCTTCAGCAACGGATATGATCGCCTTTCTTAGGGGGTACGGAATTCGCTGAGATCAATGTAATCTTGAAAACGTTTGATCTTCGCAGGTCCGACGCCTTTTACGCTCATGAGATCATCCAACGTTCTGAAAGAGCCGCGGGTCTCTCTGACCCCGACGATGCGTTGAGCCAGGCTATGACTGATTCCCGGGATAAGGACCAGTTCGTCTGCTCCGGCCTGATTAAGGTCAACAGGAATCCCTAACACGAGCCTTTTCCTCACGTTCATAGGGGACGAGGTAAACCGATTTGCTTCTATACGCATACCGGTTTCCATTTTTTCAGGCTGAGTCTCAAAAGGGACGGAACGGTTGCTCACAAGACCTCCTGCCCTTTGAATTGCCTCACATGGGGTTGGGGGATTGGTGAAGGTGTAGATGCCGGCCCTACGGACAGGCCCCGTGACCTCAACAGCCCATTGCTCGTGAGGTTGGGATTCAGATGTGGAACAAAAGGAAAAAGGGCCATGAAGTGGGGCAAGAAGATTTAGGATGAGGACGGTTAGCCCAACCATCAGTAAGATGCTTTGTTGGGCCTTGGTAAAGTTTCTCATTAGTAATTCAAGGATTCAGGAATTGAAGGAAATCCTTGAATCCCCTAATTCTCCAATTTTCCAATTCCTTAATTCTCTACGCTTCATGCAATCCGAAGGCATTATGAAGGACTCGAACAGCCAGCTCCGTGTACTTTTCTTCTATTACACATGAGATCTTTATCTCAGAGGTGCTGATCATCATAATATTGATATTCTCATTTGCAAGGGTTGAAAACATCTTGGCCGCCACGCCAGAATGGCTTCGCATGCCTACACCGATGACCGACACCTTTGCAATGTGTTCGTCGCCAAGAACCTCTTCTGCCCCGATAGCATGGGCTATCTCCTTCTGAATTGACATAGCCGTTTGGTAGTCATTCTTTGGAACCGTGAATGTGAGATCTGTGAGGCCGCTTTTCCGTGTATTCTGAATGATCATGTCTACGACAATGCCAGCCTCGGAAATACTGGTGAAAATCAGAGATGCAATGCCGGGCCGGTCAGGAACTCCAGCAAGAGTAATGCGTGCATCGTCCTTGCTGTACGAGATGCCTGATACCACCAGCCGTTCCATGTCCTTATCCTCTTCTACCACCATAGTGCCTTCCTCCTCGTTGAAAGAAGATCTGACGTGTATAGGGACATTAAATTTCTTGGCAAATTCAACTGCCCGGATCTGCAGTATCTTTGCACCCAGACTGGCCATTTCCAACATCTCGTCATAGGAGATCCTGTCCAGTTTTCTTGCGCGCTTGCAGATATTGGGGTCTGTAGTATAGACGCCATCCACATCAGTGTAGATCTCACACACGTCGGCTTTCAGGGCAGCCGCCAGGGCGACTGCCGAGGTATCGGAGCCGCCGCGGCCCAATGTCGTGATATTTCCTTTCGCGTCACGGCCCTGGAAACCAGCGACTGCCACGATTTTTCTTTTGCTGATGAGATCCTTGATGCGGTTCGCCTTTATGTCCAGAATGCGGGCGTGCCCGAAAGCACGGTCAGTCACAATTTCTGCCTGGTAACCCAGGAGAGACTTGGACGGATACCCCATCGATTCTAACATGATGCAAAAGAGGGAGACAGTTGTCTGTTCGCCGGTGGCTAGGAGAACGTCGAGTTCCTGTTTTTTAGGATCGTTGGTAATTGTACGGGCCAGTTGAATGAGTCCATCTGTAACTCCTGCCATCGCTGAAAGGACGACAACGACGTCATTCCCAGCGCTGTAGATCTTTGAAACCCGATGAGCAACACTTCGTATTCGGTCAAGATCTCCGACCGACGTGCCGCCGTATTTCTGAACGATCAATGCCATGAAACAGTCCTTAGCTAGTTTCCATCCAGAAATGGCCCTTTTCCGCAATCTCGGCGTCAATCTGCGGGATCGCTTGTGCGGCGTACCAATGTACGCCTCCGCGCAATCCCTTGATTTCCTTGACCTTGCGAA
>JADFWI010000565.1 GCA_015222985.1 Pseudomonadota bacterium
CCAACAGGACCCATCCTGATATCGCAGATGATCAGGTCGTATTTCTTCTTTTCGAGCATGCGGATAGCCTTGGAGCCGTCCTCAGCACACTCCACATTGTATCCTTCTGATGTGAGCATGACCTCGAGCATCTCGCGCATGCTCAACTCATCATCAACAACGAGTAGATTTGGCATGGTGTTGGTCATTTGGTCGATGAAAGTGAGCTAACGTGCTTAAAGTTAAAAGAATAGTAGCCGTTCACAGGTTCAGAGTTCATCCGCCTGCGGACCGTAGCTTTCGGCGGAGAGCTCGTAGCCTACGGCTACTTTCAGCCTTCGAAGCTTCGGCGAAGTAGGCATGGCGAAGTCGGCTCAGGGTTGCTTTTCTTTTGTCGACCTTCACAAACCCCAAACTTTGAACCTCTGAACGGTTACAAACTCCCTACTCCCTACTGCCTACTGCTTACTTCCTACTTCATACTGCCTACTGGTCACCGGTCATCAAAGACGATCTTCCCCCCTACCATGGTCATGACTGCTTTTCCCTTGAGTTCCCATCCGTTAAACGGGGTGTTGCGGCTTTTGGAGCAAAAGGTGTTGGCATCTACCGTAAATTTCTTTTCAAGATCGATGATTGTAAGGTCCGCAGGGTTGCCCGGCTTCAAGCCGACGTAATCCAGCTTCACGATGCGTGCAGGGTTGGTTGACATTTTGGCAACAAGATCATTCAGGCTCAAAAGCCCCATCTCCACAAGCTTCAGGCTCAAAGGCAGGGATGTTTCCATCCCGATCAGACCGTTGGCTGCGGCATCAAACTCCAGATCCTTTTCCACGCTGCTGTGGGGGGCATGGTCGCTGGCGATGACGTCGATCGTGCCGTCACGAAGCCCTTGCCGGACCGCATCTCTGTCCCTGTCTGTTCGCAGTGGTGGATGTACCTTGGCATTGGTGTCGTAGCTCATAACGGCCTCTTCAGTTAACGAGAAATAATGCGGCGCGGTTTCGGCCGTTAACTGCAATCCCCGTGCCTTGGCATCACGGATGAGACGGACCGAACCTTCGGCGCTAACGTGAGCAATATGAAGTGGCGCGTCTGTGAGTTCACACAGGGCAATGTCTCTGGCTACCATCACTGTTTCTGCTGCATTTGGTATACCTGCAAGCCCCAGGCGAGTGGCTGTGGCTCCCTCATTCATAGCCCCGTTTGCCGTGAGATTTCGGTCCTCGCAGTGGGATATCACCAACAGACCAAACCCCTTGGCATACTCAAGGGCACGACGCATCAACTGCGCGTTCATTACGGGATTGCCGTCATCTGAAACCGCCACAACGCCTGCGGCCTTCATCTCACCATACTCAGCCAGACTTTCCCCGCGCAGCCCTCGGCTTATGGCGCCCACGGGATAGACACGAACACCTGCCGCCATGTTTGCCTTTCTCAGGATATAGTCTGTCACTGACTGATTGTCGTTGACAGGCTCTGTGTTTGGCATACAGCAAATGGCTGTGAAACCCCCGTGGGCTGCAGCCAAACACCCTGATTCAACAGTTTCCTTGTACTCGTGACCGGGCTCCCGGAGATGCGTGTGGATGTCGATGAGGCCTGGAGTGACGAGTTTGCCAGAGGCGTCGATGATTTTGGATTTTGGATTTTGGATTTTGGATTTTTCATTTCCTATTTCAGCTATTTTTCCCCTCTCGATGAGAATATCCACAACGCCGTCAATGCCTGTTTCCGGGTCGAGAACACGGCCTCCCTTGATGAGTGTCTGCTTCATCGTGGCCCTCCAAGAAGAAGATAAAGGAGCGCCATTCGTATAGCCACACCATTGGCTACCTGATCCAAGATTACCGAGTAAGGACCATCGGCAACCTCCGGCGCAATCTCAACGCCCCTGTTTATGGGACCGGGATGCATTATCAGCACATCGTCCCTTGCTGCTGCAAGATTTTCTGTCGTCAATCCATAGTAGCTGGCATATTCCCTTTCAGAAGGGAACAGAAAGGGCTGTTGACGTTCCTTCTGAATACGCAACATTATTATTACATCGGCATTTTTGATCGCTTCTTCAACATAATATGTGACAGGGGCTCCCAGGACTTCTATCCGTTGCGGGATCATTGTTGGCGGACCTGCCAGAATCACGTGGGCCCCCATCTTGAGAAACCCCACTGTATTGGAGCGCGCAACACGGCTGTGAGCAATATCGCCAATAATGGCCACGCGGAGCCCGTGAAGACGGCCCTTTTTTTCACGAACAGTCATCATGTCCAGTAGGGCCTGGGTTGGATGTGCATGCATGCCGTCCCCTGCATTGATCACAGAGCTCCGAACCAAGCGGGCCAGCATGTGTGGAGCCCCGGCAGCGCTGTGGCGAATGATAATCGCGTCGGGGTTCATAGCTTCAAGATTCCTGACCGTGTCTGCCAGCGTTTCTCCTTTGACAATGCTGCTGGTAGATGCGGATATGCTGACAGTGTCAGCGCTGAGCCTTTTTGCTGCAATCTCAAAGGATGTTCGGGTCCTGGTACTCGATTCATGGAAGAAATGGACAATGGTTTTGCCGCGCAGGGTGGGCACCTTCTTGATGGGACGGGTGGATATCTCTTTAAGGGAATCTGCCGTGTCCAGGATGAGTTCAATCTCCTCCGTGGAAAGACTCTCTATGTCGAGTATGTCCTTTTTCTCAATTTTCATCAAATTTCCCCCAAAAAAAACCTCTTTACCCTAACAGGTAAAGAGGTTTTCGCCCTCTAAGGATTTCCTGGCGTACATGAACATATAAGACACTGACCTCCCCAGCAACAGACCGATGACCCTATAGCACCGTGATTTAGAACAAGTCAAGCAAAAACCATGC
>JADFWI010000566.1 GCA_015222985.1 Pseudomonadota bacterium
CCGCCAGCTGGGTGGCCTCTTTTTCATACCAACACAACCTCACGATATAATTTTTCAACTACATTCTGCACGCACATCTGTGCAGTTACTCTGGCCATCCCGCATCGAAACCGCATTCTTATTTCACTATCCCTTCATCTACCTACCTTAACACCGCCTTAGCTATAAAAAGCATACTCACCACTTTGTAACTGCCATGCACATATCTGATATTGTTTGGTAAGTATTTGGACCTACCGGAGAATGGGTGGCCCCTTCTCTTATTGCCCACAGCATTGACTAGCAAACTGAAATTAGACAATACGCTGTTTGTTTAATTCTCTCAAGTGATAGTACCGGTACCTGATTAAATAGCACGGACGTTTGTTCACCGCCCGTCGGATATGAGCGGCGGGGTATTCCTGTCCATTACTTCACAACTAGCAGCTCATGCACCATAGTCTACAAATCCTCAGTTTTCGCGATCGTACACCCAACCTGGACGCCGGATACTGCCCAGGAGGAGCTCACCAGACAGTTGGGCCTAGGAGTCAGACACCTTATCCACCAGTGGACCGTCCAGTGAACAGGGAGTGAGTCATGACCAAGACTGAGGAATTCCATTCTCTGGTATAATATCTCTTAATGACGTTTCCGAAACATAGTCTGGTGGCTTACAAAAATCGCCCTGCATTGATAATCGAGAACAGTCCAGATTTGCAAATTGAACTGGAAGACGGCAGGACACAAAAGGTTCGTTCCAAGGACATAATCCTGATCCATCATGGTCCGGTTCTCAACATCGCTCATCTTGAGCCTCAATCGGGAGATGTGGAGACCGCGTGGGAACTCCTGTCACATAACGCCGTGACCCTTCGCGAACTCGCCGAACTTGCATTCGGAAGGTTCATACCATCCACGGCCTGGGAGGCATGGCAACTAACATGCGACGGCCTCTACTTTCATGGTACGCCTGATTGCATAACAGCCTGTTCCCGCGAAGAAGTCTCGCAAAAACAAGAAGCACGACGGCTAAAAGCGTCCCAGAAGATCGCATGGACAGGGTTCTTGACTCGCGTCGCAAACCGACAAGTAACCTCAGAAGACGACCACTTCCTGGCCGAAGTTGAAGCCATGGCCCTGGGCGAAGCCAACAAAAGCCGGGTCTTGCATGAACTTGGCCGCAGTCAGAATCCACAAAATGCTCACTCGTTATTATTGGATCTGGGGCGTTGGAACAACAGGTTCAATCCACACCCGAAACGCTTTGGGGCTCCACTATCAGCTTCAGTGAGCAATTTGCCAGAATTGCCCGAAGAAGACCGAGTGGACCTGACCCACCTCCCGGCGTTCGCTATCGATAATGCATGGACAACAGACCCTGACGACGCCTTGAGCTTGGAAGGACCCAATCGTCTGTGGGTTCATGTTGCCGACGTAGCGGCCATCGTCCCTCCGGATAGCCCGGCGGACATTGAGGCACGCAATCGTGCCGCCAGCCTTTACTTACCGGAAATGACCGTGCCGATGTTACCTGTTGTAGCCAGCGAACGTTTAGCGCTAGGCATCAGTGATATCTCGCCGGCACTGTCATTTGGCCTAAATCTAGACTCGGAAGGGGGAATTATCGGGATAGAGATTGTTCCCAGTTGGGTACGGGTCTCAAGACTCAGTTATGAGCAAGCTGAGGGCATGTTTCATGACTTGCCTTTTGAGGGACTACTTCGTCTTGCTCAAAACAACGAGGCCCGCCGAAAGCAGAACGGTGCGGTCAGCATAGAACTGCCAGAAATTGACGTCCGTGTAGAAGACGGGAAAGTTGTATTTCACCCGGTACGCTCCTTGAGAAGCCAGATGATTGTAAGAGAAGCAATGCTGATGGCCGGGGAGGCAGTTGCTGGCTATGCGCTCAGAGAGGGGATCCC
>JADFWI010000567.1 GCA_015222985.1 Pseudomonadota bacterium
GTTTCACCCAATGGGTGAAAGAGGCTAATCTGAGCATTGTGTTATAAAGTTAAGGATATCAGTAGACTATAACCTTTGAACCTTGAACCCTGAACCTGGAACCGATCACTTTAGGTCTTATATAGATGAAATGTCATTTTCGTTTTCGGTCTTCATTTTGTTGACCCTTCGGGAAAGCTGATGACACCCCATCTCCTGCCTTCCTTAAAAGTTCGGCGGACAGGCCTGCGTTGCTTGGCCCGCAGTAGCTCAGAGAGCGAAGGCGGCTCAAGGGTTCGGCATAGCTATACTATGGCCTCACCCTGTGACGCCTTGGATTTGGGGTATCCTCAACTTTCGCTCAATTAAGGTAGAAGAAAAGCGCAGAGTTTTTTTGGCCCTGGCAATTGTGTTTGAATTGTGCATAGTTACAGTAGTGTTGAGAAGCGTTTCTGGTTTTATCGTTGCACAAAAGGGTTCACCGCTTTTACCCATTTTTGCTCAAGGCACTTTTGGGTAATTTTGTTCGCCAGGCGCAAAGTATACCGAGTTTGTGGATATGAAAGATTGTGACTCACCAAAGGCTTATGCCAGGCCCCTGATCCCCCTGTTGTTGGCCCTTATGACCGGAATTGTGGTGGGGCTTTGGCTGCCGAACCTTTCCGGGGTGTCTCTTGCCATTTCCCTCGCCTTCCTGTTTTCCTTATTATTTGCCTGGAAGGGGCAGAAGGTCTTCTTGCTGCCCCTTTTTCTCTTCTTCACCCTTGGCTACTGGAGTCTGCAAAGCTGGACCTCACCACGACTCCCGGCAAACCACGTATCCCATTTTATTGACGGTAGACCCTGGCATATTATCGGTACAGTAGATGGCGATCCAGAACGATTCCCTGACCGAACGCGTCTCGTGCTGAAAGCGGAATCCTTGGCAAGGAAGGGCGTTTTTTACAAGGTGAGCGGTGCTGTAAGGGTGACAATCCGGGAGCCTGTAGCTGGTTTGCGCTCGGGGGACAGGGTGGCGTGTCTTGCAAAGCTCAAAGAAATCCACAACTTCAACAACCCGGGTGGCTTTAATTACCGTCGGTATCTGGCCTTTCGAGGAATATATGCCTCTGCATCTGTTTCCAGGGAAAGCCTTGTCATTAGACTGCATCCTGGAAAGAGCTGCTCGCTGGGCCATGCCATAGACCACTCGAGACGGGCTGTGTCCAGCCTGATTGACAGGGCCACCTCAGAAGTCCCCGAAACTGGCTCAACCGGCCAACGGGTTCAACCGGCTCAACGGGATGTAAGGGGCATCATAAAGGCACTCCTTATCGGGGATCGAAGCGAGGTCTCTCGGGAGATTAGAGATGTTTTCAACCGGATCGGAACTGCCCATCTGCTGGCCATCTCAGGACTCCACATCGGTATAGTAGCAACCCTTGCCTTTATGGGCTTTCGATTTGTCCTGGCCCGATCCCAAAGGGTTCTCCTGGCTGCGTGGCCTGCAAAGGGTGCAGCCCTATTGAGTCTGTTTCCTGTTCTCTTTTACGGCCTTTTGGCCGGCATGTCCCCTGCCACCCAGAGAGCTGTTATCATGGTGATGGTCTTCTTGATGGCCTTGCTATTCGAACGGGAACGAGACACCATCAACACCCTGGCTTTGGCAGCCCTTGTGATCCTGATCATAAGCCCCACGGCTTTGTTCGAAATTTCTTTTCAACTCTCATTTACCGCCGTATTTGCAATCCTCTATATGATGAAGCACTTTCCCTTCGTCATTAAACTCAGGAAAGGCCCGCCCACAGTTTACAAAAGGCTGGCCCTTTTCTTGCTTGTTTCTGCATCCGCCATCCTGGGTACCCTTCCTATAACTCTTTATTATTTCAATCAAACATCACTCATCGGGATTTTGACCAATTGCGTTATGGTGCCTTTGATTGGATTCCTGGTCGTGCCGCTGGGGCTGCTGGCTGTTTTGTTTTTGCCTGTTGCTCCAACCGTAGCACTGTGGGTCATGAAAGGAGCGACAATAACCCTCGAAGGGTGTCTGGGTCTGGCCGTTTTCTTTTCAAAGTGGCCGTTTGCTGCCGTCAGGACCGTAACCCCTACCTTGATCGAGATTGGACTCTACTATGCCCTGGCATGGGTTCTCTTTAACTTCAGGCAAACCCGCCGGGCAAGGCCCCTGCTGATTGGCCTTGCAATAGTCGCTTTGGCAGACGTGGGCTACTGGGTCAACGAGCGGTACGGCCGTGGTGAATTGAGGATGACGGTGCTTGATGTTGGGCAGGGGAGTTCCGCCCTAATGGAACTTCCAGGAGGTCCCTGTATACTGGTAGATGGCGGAGGGTTTTACGACAACCGTTTTGATGTAGGGGCTTGGGTGGTGGGGCCTTTTTTGTGGAAGAGAAAGATTGCCACCGTGGAAATCCTTGTGCTTTCTCATCCAAATTCGGACCACTTGAATGGACTCTTGTTTATTGCGAGGCACTTCAATGTGCGGGAAGTGTGGATGAATCAAGAGTATGTGCCTAACAAGCAGTACCAAGACTTTCTGGACATTATTTCAGAAAAAAATATCCGCATTGTCGGATTAGAAGAACTATCGAGACCGAAAACAATCAACGGGATTCGATTCCAGGTCTTTTATCCTCCGGAAGACTTCCTGAAACGGAAAACCGAAGACTCATGGCGCACTCTAAACAACAACTGTCTTGTCTTAAAGGTCTTATTTGACAAAGTGTCATTTCTCCTGACCGGAGACATTGAGGCTGAGGCAGAAAAGGAACTCACATCCCTGGCCTGCACTACCCTTATGAGCAACGTACTCTTGGTCCCTCACCACGGGAGTCGGGGGTCAAGCACCCCTGAGTTTCTGAAATGCGTTGATCCTGACATGGGTGTAATATCATGCGGATGGAAGAATATATTCGGATTTCCTCATCAGAAGACTCTCGATCGTTACCAGGCTCTGGGATGTCAGATATTTCGTACCGATCGCCAGGGCGCCGTCACCATAACTACAGACGGCACGCAACTATCTGTGAAGCCGTTTCTTTAGAAGGCGCCGATCAGTCGGGCGATTACTATGCGCAAGATTTCCGAGGTTCCTTCACCAATCTCCAAGAGTTTCTGGTCACGATAAAACCGTTCAACATCATATTCTTTCATGAGGCCGTAGCCGCCGTGAAGCTGTATAGCATGATTGGCCACCCTGCTCATGACCTCGGAACAGTAAAGTTTTGCCATGGCAGCCTCTTTGGTGAAGGGCTTTTTTTGGTCCCTGAGCCAGCACGCCCTGTAGAGGAGCAGCCGGGCGCTCTCGATCTCCATGGCCATGTCAGCCAGCTTGAAAGCATTGGCCTGAAAGGTTGATATAGACCGTCCAAACTGGACCCGCTCTTTAGCGTACTTCATGGCCATGTCGTAGCAGCCCTGTGCGCCGCCTAAGCCCATAGCGCCAATACTAAGACGACCTCCGTCCAGGGTGGCCAACATTTGATGAAAGCCTTGTCCGCGTTCTCCTAGAAGACTTTTTTTGGGAACCCGACAATCTTCAAAATGCAAGGTACTTGTATTTGAGGCTCGCCACATCATCTTGCCATGCATCGGTTTTGCCGTGTAACCTGGTGTGCCGGATTCGACCAGAAAACAGCTAAGTTCATTACGTCCATCATCTAGTTTGCCGGTAACAGCCATTACGGTAACGCCGCCGGAGATGTCTGTGGAAGCATTGGTGATAAAGATTTTGCTCCCGTTGATGATCCAGGTATCGCCATCAAGGATCGCATGGGTGTGGCAGGCTGCAGCATCTGATCCGGCATCCGGCTCTGTAAGGCCAAAGGCCCAAATGAGCTTTCCGGTGCAAAGCTTTGGGAGATATTTCTTTTTTTGCTCTTCGGTGCCAAAATAATAGATAGGGCCGATGCCTAGGGAGTTGCCCGCAGCCACGGTGGCGGCCTGGGAGGCATCTATCCTTGCAAGTTCTTCCACGGCTATGATATAAGAGAGATAGTCAAGCTCTTGACCGCCGTATTGCTCGGACACAAATGTTCCAAAGAGCCCCAATTCGCCCATGGTCTTGGTCAATTCATAAGAAAACGCTTCAGTTTCGTCCAATTTTTGGGCAACTGGCCTGATCTCTTTCTCGGCAAAAGCTCGTACCGAGTCCCTTAGAATCTTCTGTTCCATGGATAGTGAAAAGTTCATCAGCCACCTCTTTTTACAATGATTTTACTCTAATTCCAGACTGTTGCTTTCTTAGTTCCGAGGCCCTTCGTATTGGGTTGGTTTTGCCTTGGGGCGGAACTCAGTCCCTTCGGACGAACCGGATGGTATAGTATTTAGTTCCTTAGTTCTAAAATTCGTGTTTTTTCTGGCAGAAAATTGAAAAACAATCACGAAAACACGAAAGGACGAAAGCACGAAAGAGAAAAAGAACGAAA
>JADFWI010000568.1 GCA_015222985.1 Pseudomonadota bacterium
CGTGTCTCGACTTTGTCGGCGATCTTCATCGCAAGCCGAAGGGTTCCAGCTCCGCCGATGAGAAATAGTACGCCGACACCCATGCGCACCAGAGAATCGACTATGAGATCTGTATCTTGGAGTCCCCGGGAAGTTCCGAGGATTGTACCGCCTTTAGCTGAAGCCTCCTCTGCTATGGCTTGTGTCAGCTCTATCGGTGAGAGGCCGTAGGCGGGAATGAACCCTTGAAGACCAGAGCGAATCCCGAGGATGCACCTGACCCCGTAAGTATAGTGAAACGATGTGACGATGGTCCCGATGACAGCGTTGGTCCCTGGACAGAGGCCTCCACGAGTGACGATGGCGCATCGCAACATATTCGGGTGAAAAAAGATCCGCTCGCGCGGACCCGCCAACTCGAAACTAGGGGGGGCTGTCTGCGCTTTTGAGCAGGACCGCAAGGATTTGAAGGAAGTCCTGACGAGCACGCGGTCTTCGTCGCTTACGAACTGTATTCCTTCCGTACCCAGCAATGGTGAGTCCAACTTACATTCCCCAAGCATAGGGACTGTTGTCTCAATTTGTTTATCCAAGCCTATTTCATCGATCAGATCTATCGATTTCATCTCGATCTTTCCTCTTTAATGGTAATTACGAACCAAATTTGCGAACTGCATCAGTATGGCTCCACATTTGTTCTGGCACCCGCCTACCTATGGCAGCACCGCGCTATCTGGCCCGGTGCGCGATGTTTTTCATATACCTCTCGCTTTTTATCCAAGCGGCAAGATACCTGTGATTTTCGCCATCGCATAATGCGCGTTCTCGTCCATTTTGGATCTCTTCCCAAGCGGTGTCGTAATCGCCTCGGCCCAAAGCTAATTGAGCAAGCATTAAATGAGCGTCAGCTTGAACAAGACGATAATCACATAAAGTGGCAATTTCCAATGCATCTTTGGCACAAGTTTGCGCTTTTTCCAGTTGATTCTGCTTAAGCCAAAGGCGTGACAATTCGAGCAATATAGGAGTTTCAAATTCTACTAATTTGATGCGCCGGGCGCGCACTCGGGCCTCGGACAGATGTCCTTCGGCCTTAGCGTGATGGTCCATGGACAACCAAACGGCCCCGCAAAGCCAATGTGCTCGAATGAAGTCACGTTCAAGTGAAAAATGTTCATAAGTTGTGTCTTCAGCGATGCGAAGGGCCGTCCACGAAGCCTTATAGGCCTCATCCTGCCATGGGCCAGAAGATTCACGGCCTTCGAGTAACTTATTTATGGCGCGGTGGGCCCACAAAAGCCCCAAAGACTGAACTTCATCGTATGCATCAATCGTTTGAATGGCTTTTCCTAAATCAATTTCAGCACCCTGATAGTTCCCCATATATGCAAATAGCAATCCTCGTTTACCTAACCCTACGGCTTCATGGAACAAGTCTCTGTGTTTTTCTTGAGCAAAGTAGGCGATTCCTAATGATAAGGCTTCTTCGGCCTTTTTTAATTTGCCGCGAAGCAGCAGACACTCGCCAAGATTGTATCTTCCCAAGGCCAGACCTTTGAGAGCGCCTTGCTGTCCTCTAATGGCACACTGCTTTTCGTAAAGCAATGTAGCGGTTCTCGGATGTCCAAGATCACGGTAGCAGTTAGCCGTTTCATTTAGCACCCATGCCTGATCCCCTTCATTCTTGAGATCTGGCAGACAAATGCGGTTTTCTGGACTGGACGGAAGCCCGTCCGGGAATAAAGGCGAGAGGAGTTCGATCTCCAGGTCGGGAGCACAAAATTCAAAAGCAAGACGCCAAGCAAGGCGTTCTTTAAAGAGATTCAGGGCTTCCTCGCGAAAACCAGCTTGGATCTTATTTCGGAAAAGTTCGATATCAGGGGCAAGTGCATCCCCGCCCGGGATTTGTCTGAGGTGCTTCTCCGGTTGCACCTCGTCACCTATATTGGGAAAGCGCGTGACCTTGTCGGCAGTTTGAGAAACGGAGATGGTTCCTTCTGAACGGTCAGGCGGCTTATGCCTGTGAAGCCATTTGAAGACAGCCCATGCAGCCCCTACAAGCGCGATAAATCCTCCACCGATGAATCTTACGATTTCCCGGCTTTCCGCATTCTTGAGCCATTCCCAAAAGGTGGCCAGAGTATCCATTTTGTCTCTTTAATAAGGATGTCCCTAACAACACAACAGACCTTTTTAACAAGGTTGGCATCCATTGCAATGGTTGGTCGGGGTACCGTGTGGGTGTTCTTTGACTGGGAACTTCTACCACATTTCCTTTATGCATGGCAAAAAAATTCAATGTCCGACTGGGGAGAGATGCAAGATCTGTTTGAGCAGTCAATTCTGTCGGTTTATCCAGCGACCTTATTTCATATCAAATAATTTTCCTGTCCCTAGAACGATCGAAAAGAGATAGAGTTCCCTTTTGAAGGCAGATTATCGGGTGATAAGAAATCGCTTTCCAGAGATTGGGGAGCAGGTTGACCAGTGAACGCTGAATTGTGGGCCCAAAATCTCCTCAGACTCCATTTCTACCAATTCCTATGAC
>JADFWI010000569.1 GCA_015222985.1 Pseudomonadota bacterium
ACCCTAATGTTGCATAAACAACATGGCAACAGAAGGCAAAAACCAAGAATAACATATGGTTGAGCATTCATGATGCATTGTTCGCAAATGCACCGAGAGTGACATCCATGGAAAGCGAAAAACCTGCCATGTTGTTTATGCAACGCTAGGGCTAACTTACAAGGAGGCCACTAATGGTATTATCAGGCTCCATCATTCATATCCATCACGTGGCAATACAGCCCCACCTGCGCTGAAAGACGGAAGAAAATTCCAAGGCACTGCTCTGCGGACAGGAACCGGCCTGACAATATGTTTGATATTTTGAGATACGTTAATATGCCGAGGGGGAAATATGACCAGTCTTCTATTCATCGACGATGAGGAAGGGGTGCGGCGGTCGATAAAGCGGGCACTCAAGAAGGAACCATACACTGTCTACACAGCAGAAGACGGGGAGACGGGCATCCAGTTGGTTGAACAATACCTCTCACAGATCGGTGTTGTTATCTCCGACTACAAAATGCCCGGGCTGGATGGCCTGGAAACCCTCGCCCTTATCTCTTCCATCAATCCTGAAATCACCCGCATACTCCTGACGGGCTATGCCACCATGAACAGCGCCATTCGGGCCACCAACGAGGGCCTTGATGGGTTTCTCACAAAACCCTTTGATAACATTGAACTAAGGAATAGAATTCAGGACATTATGATCAAGAAACGGCTGAGACAGTTCGTTTCTGATCAGGTATACAAGGAGATCAAGAGCGACCCCACGGTCATGACCCCTAGAAAGCAGCAAGTGACGATTCTCTTTAGCGACATTAGAGGGTTCACGGGAATGTCTCAGCAGTTTCCTCCAGAGGAGATTGCTGAGTTTTTGAACGATCACTATTTTACTCCGTTGGGAGAAATAGCATATCGGCACAACGGCACCGTGGACAAACACATGGGCGATTGCATAATGGTGATCTACGGATCTCCCGTGTCCCACGATGACGACGTTGTCAGAGCCATTGGGTCGGCCATCGAGATGCAGAAAACGAGCCGGGCCATCAGTGAAGAGTTGCGGCAAAAAAACGGGTTTCATCTGAACGTAGGCATAGGGATCTGCACCGGTGAGGTAGTGTCCGGAGTGTTTGGTTCGCTGCGCAAAAGGGAATACACGGCCTTTGGAATGGCTGTCAATATCGCGGCTCGTCTTGAGAAAATGGCCAGGGGGGGCGAGATATTGGTGAGTGAGACGACCTATATGGAAGCGCTGGAGCAGTTTGTAGCCGAGAAGTTGCCTCCTACTGTACGTGTCAAAGGCTTGGACAGGCCGATGTCTATCTATCGAATTCTGGGAACGGTTTAGGGTTTCAACTTGATGCAACAACTGTTTTCAAGATCGCTGCCGGAGATGCGAATGGCCTCGGCCTGTTGGCTTCGGACTTTCGTGACCTTGATTTCACCGATCTTGGGACCTGAAATCAAATAGACGCCGTCTCCATGGCCCTTAACCGGTTCGCCCATTGCAAAGACCTCCAGAATATCCCCTGTGGCAAGTCCCACATCAATGCCGGCTGAAAGGGTAAATATGCCATCAGAGCTACTGATGATGTAGCCCCTCCAGGGCACTTCGGCCAAACGCCTGCAGATCATTTCCCCAATCTTGGGCGTGATCTTGTCAAGAATGGAGTGTGCAATTCCTTTGTTGTACTCGTTAGAACCTCTAACGCTTTGCCAGGCATCTTCTGAGATCTCCACTTCTTCCCGGACGAGTTCATCCAACAGCATTGAGGTTGTCTCAATGTCATAGGCCCTCACACGAAAAGAGAGTCTCGTAAGCAAACAGGTTTTTCTGAATCCCCAGATGCCGCGTTTGTCCGTGACACATTGAACCTCTGAAATTCCTTGCTCGACCACAGCGCTGAGCCCGTGGATCCTGCCAAACTCGGCAAGGGCCAAGTGGTCGATCCGGCCTGATTCAATGCGAGGCATCTCTTTCAAGGCCTCACGGATCTTGCGGGAATCCATGATGCACAGCCCGTCGCAATTGCGGCCCAAAAAAGCCCTAAGCTCAGTGCCGGCCGCCTTTCGAAAATCCTCGCCCCCGTAATTCGGGCTGTTCAGAATCGGGAGAAACGCAATTTTTTTCTTTAGATCGCTGCTTTTGCCCATGATGTCGCCGGCAATTTTTTTCGTTGTGGCGCAGCCGGTGATTAGCAAGCAGCCCAGAAGAAAAAACACCGCGAGATTAGATGTCTTTCTGCCCACGATCCCCCTATCCTTTCTCCTTGTACTCAACGCGTGCCGTGGTCTTGATGCCGCCCCTGGGCGTAAAGGTCCCAACGACCTCCGCAAACTTGGGGTCAAGGACAACAACCAGATCTTCCAAAATGCGATTTACAACATGTTCATAGAAGATGCCGACGTTGCGATATTGCAGCAGGTAGTATTTCAGGGATTTCAGTTCAACAATCTTGTCCTTCGGTAAATAGCGTATGGTGATACACCCAGAGTCGGGAAGACCTGAAATAGGGCACAAAGACGTAAATTCAGGCTGGTCGATCTTGATCTCAATGTCCCTTTGGGCGCCATATGCATAGTCCAGCGATGCAAGGACGTCTCGGGCTACCTTGTCAGGCTTTTCAACTCCGGCCAGCAGTTTTTTCTGCATATCCGACATGTCCATGCTGGTTCCTTTTTATGGTCAGGGCGTAAAAGATCGGCGTATCGAGCAAAGCAATCAACACCTTAATTATGTACTGCCCCAAGATCATTTTTCCAAGATGGGGGACTGCGCCCCAGAAGGCAATTCCGATAAAAATAACCGTGTCCACAAGTTGACTGGTCATGGTCGACAGGTTGTTCCTCAACCATTTGTGTCGGCCTCCAGTCAGGTTTTTCCAAAAATGAAAGGCCCATACATCATGTTTCTGGGAACACAGGTAGGCAAGCAACGATGCCAGCACAATGCGACGATTAGGCCCCAAAAGTATTTCGTAGGCCGACTGCTTCTCTTGCATGAATGGAGCTACTGGCAGGAGCATGCCGGCATAGATTAT
The DNA here is from genome assembly GCA_015222985.1 of Pseudomonadota bacterium. Taxonomy (GTDB): domain Bacteria; phylum Desulfobacterota; class Desulfobacteria; order Desulfobacterales. The sequence continues at coordinate 3,030 of JADFWI010000569.1, forward strand.
TATCATGGCAAAAATGGAGGCCAAGAATCCATACCATACAGTTCGGTTGCCTTCGTCTTTTCCGTATGTTTCACCAATGATATCAGTGAGAAGAAACGTAAACGGATAGATGATGACGGCGGCAGGCACGACCAGATTCCAGATAACAACCACCTTGGCTGCAATGATGTTTGAGACCACCAACCCGGAAACAAAAAGTGATTGAAGCACCGCCAGCTTAGTCAGTTTCACAATAACCTATAAATCCTAAGACAATATCATTGAGTTCGCCAGTTTTTCGGCTTCCTATAGCACAATTAGCCTGACAGTAAAAGAGCAACACCTTTTCTAGACACGAAGCTGTCCGCAAGCAGCGCCAATGTCCCCGCCTTTGCTTCGGCGTATCAGAGTCGTGTAATGATTATCTGTGAGGATTTTCTGGAAAGCCAGGATGGTGGTCTCATCAGGTCTCTTGAATCGGCTCCCCTCAAAGGGATTGAAGGGAATGAGGTTGATCTTCGCCCGGAGGGGCTTCAAGAGCCTTGCCAGACGGCAGGCGTCCTCATCCCTGTCATTTACGCCAGAGATCAGGACATATTCGAAAGTGATCATGCGCCGAGAGGGCAGGGGGAACCGGCTGCATGCACCAAGAAGCGCTTCCAATGGGTACGTCCGGTTGATGGGCATCAAATAATCTCTGGTCTTGTTGTCTGCCGCGTTTAAGGAAACAGCAAGGTTAACCGTGACGTCCTGTCCAAGGTCACCTATCTTTGGGACAAGCCCTGCCGTGGAAAGGGTTACGCGGCGACTGGAGAACTGCAGTCCGTTGTTGGCGGTAATGATGCCGATGGCCTTCACTACGCTCTCATAATTGGCGAGGGGTTCCCCCATACCCATAAACACGATATTGGTCAGGGAGTCTGGGTGTGCCAGATCATTTTGAACAGCGCAGACCTGGTTCACGATTTCTGCAGGTTTCAGGTTGCGCACGAATCCGCCACTGCCGGTGAGGCAGAACTTGCACCCCAAAGCGCATCCAACCTGGCTTGAGATACAGAGCGTCCGATGACCCCGCTCGGGAATCAACACGCTTTGAACATGATGGCCGTCCTTAAGGCGGAAAAGGTATTTTTTTGAGCCATCCCTGGAAGCCTGAATCAGTTCGGGGTCAAGACGGCTTATTGTGAGTCTTCCGGAAAGCCACTGCCTCAATTCCTTGGAAACGTCTGTCATTAGAGAAAAGTGACTGGCGTTTCGGTGGTATGTCCACCTGAGGATCTGGCCGGCCCGATAGGGGGCGATGTCATGCGCCTGAAGCCAATCCGTAAAGGCCTTCTCGGTGAAGTTCTTTATGTCGTGCTGATGTGACATGGCATGAGAGCTTCGCACCTAGTCTCTTTAAGAAAAATATTCCCTTGACACAGGAAGCAATGAATAATAATTATAACAGGTTTTACAAACAACAGGAAACGCCATGTTCGAAGACCTGACTGACAAACTGAACTTGACCTTCAAGAAACTTAGGGGGCACGGCAAGTTAACTGAGAAAAATATTGACGCCGGGCTTAAAGAGGTTCGCATCGCCCTTCTTGAAGCCGACGTCCATTATAGGGTTGTAAAACAGTTGCTGGCATCCATCAGGGAGCGCGCCGTCGGCCAGGAGGTGTTGGCCAGCCTGACACCAGGGCAACAAGTTGTCAAGGTTGTTAATGAAGAGTTGACCCAGCTTATGGGAGACAGGCATGAAGGGCTGAAACTCATTGGCCAGCCTGCGCCTGTCATGCTCGTGGGCCTGCAGGGTTCAGGCAAGACCACAACGGCCGGCAAGTTGGCCAGGTTCTTGACGGGACAAAATCGAAAGCCTTATCTGGTGCCGGCTGACATCTATCGCCCGGCAGCTATTGAACAGTTGGAGAAACTCGGAAATGAGCTGAATATTCCGGTCTTTCCGGCCACGGACGACATGGATCCAGTGGATATTTGCCGGAATGCCCTCCTGCAAGCCCGTCAGGAATCCCGTGATACCCTATTGATAGATACAGCGGGCCGCCTTCACATTGATGAGACCCTGATGGCCGAACTCAAACGCATCAAGGAGGCCATACAGCCCTCCGACATCATCTTGGTGGCCGATGCCATGACCGGCCAGGATGCCGTCAATATGGCCAAGGCCTTTGATGATGCCCTTGACATAGGTGGCGTCATTCTCACGAAGATGGAGGGTGACGCCAGAGGCGGAGCAGCCATTTCGATCCAGGCAATGACTTCAAAGCCCATCAAGTTTGTGGGCGTGGGTGAAAAATTGGATGCCTTGGAATCTTTTCACCCAGACCGTATGGCATCCAGGATACTGGGAATGGGTGACATGCTCACCCTCATCGAGAAGGCCCAGAGTACTGTTGATGAAAAGCAGGCGCGCGAACTGGAAGAGAAACTTCGAAAAAACCAGTTCACCCTGGGAGATTTCCGTGATCAAATGGCCCAGGTCAGAAAGATGGGTTCCATGGAGGAGCTTCTGGCCATGATTCCCGGGATGGGCAAGCTCAAACAGATGAAACAGTTCAAGGTGGACGAAAGAGAATTCGTACGCATTACAGCCATTATTGACTCCATGACTGTTCAGGAACGCCGGAGGCACCAGATTATTAACGCAAGTCGGCGCAAACGAATTGCCAAGGGAAGCGGAACTACGGTCCAACAGGTGAACCAGCTCCTAAAGAATTATGTCCAAGTGCAAAAGATGATCAAGAAGTTGAACAAAGGCGGCTTTCGCCCTTTTGGTCGAGGAGGCTTGCCGTTCTAAGGAGGAATAGTGTCGGATGTCAGTTAAGATCAGATTGGCCAGGTTTGGCGCAAAGAAAAAGCCGTTTTATCGAATCGTTGTGGCTTCAAACGAAGCCCCTCGGGATGGGAGATTTCTCGAACTCGTGGGAACCTATGATCCCCTTGGCAAGACTGCCTCCGTGACTTTGAAACGAGATAGGATCAAGACATGGATTGAAAAGGGGGCCATCCCGACAGCAACCGTGAAGAGTCTGCTGAAAGAGCATGGTTTCTTTTCGAAAACACCTAATGCCTAATGGAGTTCTTCCAAACCAGCTTAGTTGGCGTCGCTTCTTTTTGATGCTGTGAGGAGGTCGGGAGATGAAGGATCTGATCAAGTACATTGCTCAAGCGCTGGTGGATCATCCGGAAGCAGTGGAGGTTTCCGAAGTGGAAGGATCGCAGACATCAGTCCTGGAGCTGAAGGTGGCCAAGGATGATCTCGGGAAAATCATTGGGAAACAGGGCCGAACGGCCCGTGCCATACGGACGATCCTGAGCGCGGCTTCGGCCAAAATCAAGAAAAGGTCTGTACTTGAGATCATCGAGTAGGATTCCATGGGAGAGGATGCCCGCCTCCCTGTAGGCAAGATAGTTGGTACCCACGGGATTAAGGGCCACCTCAAGGTTGTTTCGCACGTGGACTCCATTGAGGTCTTTGCGCCGGGCAAGGAGTTAGTGCTCAGCCGAAAAGGGGAGTGCTGCGGAAAGTTTTGCGTAGTGTCCGCCCGTCCGCACAAACGCGTGATCCTTCTCGCCTTAGACGGTATAGCCTCCATTGAAGCGGCAGCACAGTGGATAGGCTGCCAGCTTTGTGTTGACGAGGCATCCTTGCCTCAACTTGAAGAAGGTAGCTATTACTCTTACCAGATCGTGGGGTTGGAGGTTTTCACATTGGACAACCGACGTCTGGGGTGTGTGAAAGCGATTTTTCCCACAGGAAGCAACGACGTTTACGTGGTTCAAGACGGCAAGAAGGAGGTGTTAATTCCAGCCATCGATTCGGTGGTGGTCGATATTGATTTGAAACACAAAACCCTGAGGGTTGATCTTCCTGAAGGATTGGAAGATTGACGAATGAATTTTACGGTCCTCACGCTATTTCCTGAAATGTTTTCCGCCTTGCAGGTGGGAGGCATCGTCAAGCGGTCTGTTGAAAGCCACCGCATATCTATCGAGACGATAGATATCAGAGATTTTGCAAGTGACCGTCACCGTACTGTGGACGACCGTCCCTATGGCGGTGGTTGCGGCATGGTGATGAAGCCAGAACCCATGGCAGAGGCCATTCGGCATGCCCAGGGGAAGTATCCTGAGGCTCACACGGTTTTGCTCACGCCACAGGGTAGCCTTCTTGATCACGCACTGGCCAGAGAGTTGGCAGGATTTGCAGGGCTTATTTTGATCTGTGGCCGCTATGAAGGGATTGACGAGAGGGTTTGCCAGGACTTTGTGGACGAAGAACTGTCCATTGGTGATTATGTCCTGACCGGCGGTGAACTGGCAGGCATGGTTGTTATCGATACGGTAAGCCGGCTGATTCCAGGTGCTTTGGGGAACGAACAATCGGCCGACGAGGACTCTTTCTCAACAGGCCTGCTGAAACATCCGCAGTACACCCGGCCAAGATCTTTTGAGGAGGCCCAGGTCCCGGACGTTTTGCTTTCTGGCAACCACGAGGCTATAAGGCAGTGGAGGCGCAAGGCTTCGGTGATCAGAACATTTTTGAAAAGACCCGATTTGCTGTTGGACCAGCCGCTGACATCTGAGGATGTAAAGTATCTAAAAAGACTGCATCAGGATATCGAAGCCATTATAGAAAAACATTCGCCGTAACAGTCCTGGTTGTGGAAAACCTGGTCCTCTGGGCCAGGTCAGAGTGAGATGGCTATGGAATGCTCGACTGAAAGTGCCTTTAGGCACTTTAAACTTTAGGCATTTTAGTCATTCATGAATTTGCGAAGCACCCAGCCCCCTTCCCCGTTAAGATAACGGGATCTCCGACAAGGGGGCAGATCAAAGCCACATCCTCTGGGTGTGGATATTTGCTCTAATCCGTTTCACACGTGGTATGATGCACCCTGTGAGATCCAACAGGGTTTACTTGGCCCTGATACACCATCCTGTGTACAACAAAACAGGGGACGTGATTGCATCAGCAGTCAGCAACCTTGACTTGCACGACATATCGAGGGCTGCTAAAACTTATGGTGTTGAGGCCTTCTATGTGGTGACCCCCCTGTCAGACCAGCAGGAGCTTGTTAGAAGGATTATTTCTCACTGGACAGACGGCGCGGGGGGCAAATACAATCCTGATCGCAAGGCGGCATTAGAACTGGTCAGTATTGTAGCGTCCCTTGATGCTGTAGTGGACGATATTGCCGGCAATGGCCAGGATAAACCAGTTACAGTTATTACGGATGCGCGGCCACACCGTAGAAATATCAGCTATGGGAAGCTGTCGGAAATGTTGAGTTCGGATCGACCCTTTCTGCTTTTGTTCGGGACGGCCTGGGGACTGACGCAAGAGTTTATTGAAGCAGCGGATTATGTTCTTGCCCCTATCATGGGGCCTACGGATTACAACCACCTGTCAGTTCGCTCGGCCACTGCCATTGTTCTTGACAGGCTTTTTGGAACGGATAAAATATAAGTTTGGAGGAAAATATGGAAGCAATCAAAGCAATTGAAAAGGAACAGATGCGGTTTGATCTGCCGTTTTTCAAGTCAGGTGATACTGTTAAGGTTTCGGTTAAGATCAAAGAAGGGGAAAAGGAGCGGATTCAGCTTTTTCAAGGCGTTGTGATCAGGAAGCGTAAAGGGACAACCAATGCCACATTCACCGTAAGAAAGATCTCTTACGGAATAGGTGTTGAGCGCATTTTTCCCTTGCATTCCCCGAGTATTGACAAGGTCGAGGTGGTCACCCGAGGTCGTGTCCGTCGCTCTCGTCTCTACTATCTGAGGAAACTGAGAGGCAAGGCAGCCCGGATCAAGGAGCTTCGCCCTCGCTAGGTCTGGCGGATTTTTGTCGCTTATCCCGGTTCAAGAATTGCAGACATGGATTCCGAATCCTTTGAGAAAACGGCTCGAAAAGAAGGCTATTCAAAGATTGCCGGCATTGATGAGGCTGGTAGGGGTCCACTGGCTGGTCCGGTAGTGGCTGCTGCAGTGATCCTTCCGGAAAGGGTGGATTTAGTCCATCTTGATGATTCTAAAAAACTGAGTCCTGGAAGGCGGGAACAGCTTTTCGGTGCGATTTATGACCATGCCATTTCTATAGGCATAGGCATTGTTGATCCTGTGGAGATCGACCGTATCAATATCCTTCAGGCCTCTCTCCTTTGCATGCGCATGGCAGCGGATAATCTTCGCCCACACCCGGATTACTTGCTTGTTGACGGCACTTTTCACATTGAATCAAGCCTGCCCCAAGAGGCTGTCAAGCACGGCGACAGGCGGTGTCTGTCCATTGCTGCAGCATCCATTATAGCCAAAGTTACCCGGGATCGACTTATGGAGATTTACGACGATGAGTTTCCAGAGTTCGGCTTCGGCAGACACAAGGGCTACGGCACAAAAGCACACTGTGCTGCCATTCGCGCTTTTGGTTGTTCCCGGATTCACCGGAAGACCTTCCGTGGCGTTAAGGAATATGTAAACCGGCAGGGTTAGGAGAAAGATGTTTGGAAAGCGAGTGCCAGGGGTGGAAGATCCCCCGGCAGACCATCGAAGCCACACTGGAGCATTTGGTGAGTCTATTGCTGTCAAGGCCCTGAAGAAAGACGGATACAAGATCCTTAAGCAAAACCATCGTTCCAGGTTAGGTGAAATCGACATCATTGCCCTGGAGGGTGGAACGCTGGCATTTGTAGAGGTAAAGGCCCGTCGAACGGATCAATTTGGAGACCCGAAGCTTGCTGTCACGCCTAAGAAACAGCGCAAGATATCCATGGTTGCCCTTGAATACCTAAAAAAAACAGGCCAAACAGACAAGAAAGCCCGTTTTGACGTTGTGGCGATCCGGCTGTCCCATGGTCAACCGGATGTCGAAATAATCAGGAATGCCTTTGAGCTTGCCTACTGAGAGATCCTCTAAGCCTTCTCCCTGTTCATCTGGGACGCTTTTTGTGGTGGCCACCCCAATCGGCAACATGGAAGACATCACCCTGCGAGCCATCCGCACCCTGACAGAAGTAGACCTCATTGCGGCCGAGGACACCAGGCAGACCCGGAAGCTCCTTTCGCGCTACAAAATCTCCACACCTTTTGTTTCTTACCATGACCACAATAAGGAGAAACGCACCCCTGAACTGGTGCAAAAGCTCAAAACGGGTACCTCCATTGCCCTTGTCACAGATTCGGGCACTCCGTCCATATCTGACCCGGGTTATTGTCTCGTGAGGGCGGCTATCCAGGAGGCAGTTCCTGTGGTGCCGATACCGGGGGCGTCGGCAGTTGTCACTGCATTGAGTGTGTGTGGCCTTCCCACGGATAGTTACGTTTTTGTCGGCTTTGTTCCAAGGAAATCAGGCAAACGTAAACTACTGCTGGACCGTCTGATACTGGAGCCGAGTACCCTCATTTTCTATGAATCCCCCAAAAGACTCCTCGACCTGATGAGAGAGATTCTCGATGTCATGGGAAACCGTGAGGCTGTGGTGGCACGTGAACTGACCAAGCTCCACGAGGAAGTCCTGAGGGGGCCGTTGAACACGATGGTGAAAGAAATATCAGCGCGCCTTTCTCTGAAGGGTGAATGCACTTTGCTTGTGGCAGGATGGCATAAGGCAGGGGAAGTAGACCTGGAGACCATACGGAATCACCTGAGACGCCTGGGTATGGAGAAAGCTCTTTCCCTTTCTGACCTGGTGAAAGAGGTGGCCAGAAAATACAGCCTTTCCAGGAAAGTCGTCTATGAGGAGGCCCTGAAGCTTGAAAAAGAGGGTTGACCCGCCACTAACTTCTCCATTATATGGAGTAACGTCAACTGAAATGCCTTGTGCCCGGATCTTTACCGGAGGGGTAAGCGGGGGAACAGCATGCCCATTTATGAATTCTATTGCAAGGACTGCAACACCATATTTAGTTTTTTCTCAAAGTCTGTGAACACTACCAAGCTGCCACTGTGTCCAGGGTGTAAACGAATGAAACTTGAAAGGCAGATGTCAACTTTTGCCAGGCTCACGGGGGCACAGGACGAGGGTGAGACGGATGATTTGCCTATTGATGAGGCCAAGATGGAAAGGGCTATGGACATGTTGGCCCGTGAGGCTGAGGGAATCAACGAGGATGACCCGCGCCAGGCTGCCAGATTGATGCGCAAGCTTACGGATGCCACAGGAGCTAGCCTGGGGCCTGGCATGGAGGAGGCCCTGAAACGGGTGGAAGCCGGGGAAGATCCCGAGCAGATCGAAGCGGAACTGGGTGATATCATGGAAGAAGAGGAGCCGTTCATGTTCGAAGGAAAAAAAGGCAAGAGGGTCAAAGGGGGCAGGCCCCGTCACGATGAAACACTGTATGAACTCTGAAGTACCTGAACGCGGGGGCGAGCCCTAAGTTTCGTCAAGATCGGAACAGCGAAACGACGGGGAAATAGGCTCAATAGGAATACTGCTATGACTACGGAACAGGTTATATTGCAAAGCCCGGACATTGACCGGATTTTGGCTCGGATGGCCTACGAAATCCTGGAAAAGCACAGAGGCGCTGAGAACTTGGTGATCATTGGCATCAGGACCGGAGGGGTTTTTTTGGCCGATCGCATAGCAGCAAGAATTCTCTCGTTTGACGGCACGAATATCCCCCGTGGGGATCTTGATATCACCCTCTACAGGGATGATTGGACCCGCATAGGGCATCAGCCCATTGTACAAAAGACGGAGTTGCCTTTCTCTTTGGATGGCAAACAGGTGATCCTGGTGGATGATGTCCTCTTTACCGGTCGCACGGTCCGCGCAGCCATGGATGCTCTCATCGATTTTGGCCGTCCGGATCGAATCGAACTCGCTGTTCTGGTGGACCGGGGCCACCGCGAGTTGCCAATTGAAGCCAATTATGTGGGTAAGCACGTTGAAACAATCCATGACACCATGGTCAATGTGTATCTGAAAGAGAAGGCGGGACGCGACGAAGTCACGATCACTTCACAATGAGAGGAGGCCAA
>JADFWI010000570.1 GCA_015222985.1 Pseudomonadota bacterium
CAAGGGATCGGCGTAAACGACTACAGCCTCACCCTTGACGCCTTGCATCTGCAGCACCCTCGGCTTTTGCAACGTTAGGGTTTTTTTAAGCAAAAATCAAGAATGATCGTTCTTCACTTCTCCAGCCAGGCTTTTACCTCCTCTTTTTGGGGGATCTTCCCTACCGACTTTACCTCGCCGTCCACAACCACGGCTGGAGTTCCTAACACCCCGTATGTGGCAATCTCCAGGAGGTCGGTGACCTTTTCCACATTAGCCTCCATCCCGGCTTCAGCCACTGCCTCCTTGACAATTTTTTCTGTCTGCTGACATTTGGGACACCCGGGTCCCAGAACCTCTATTTCCATTTTCCCAAACCTCCTTCAGTTCACATTGTCATTCTACTAGAATCAGTTTATGATTTTTTGCCATGGTTTCCCCCTCTTATCCCATGAGTGCCCCGAAAATAAGGCCGGCTATGGTAGACATGAATACCACCAAAGTAACAAACACAAGGGTCTTTTGCGTTCCTATGACACTCCTTATGACCAGCATATTGGGTAGGGACAAAGCAGGTCCTGCAAGCAGGAGAGCCAAAGCAGGCCCTTGACCCATGCCGCTTCCGATCAGCCCCTGGAGGATCGGAACCTCTGTCAGGGTGGCAAAGTACATGAGGGCGCCTGCCACGGACGCAAAGAGGTTGGCTCCAAGTGAATTGCCGCCAAGAAGTGATTGGATGTAGCGTCCCGGGATGAATGCCTCATGGCCCGGTCGGCCCAGAAGAAAACCGGCCACAAGCACCCCGGCAAACAGAAGAGGAAGTATTTGCTTGGCAAAGCCCCAAGTGGATTCTCCCCACATGACAACTTCATCTCTTGAAAACCAGGACCTCACTATGACGCCAAGCAAGATGATAAGGCCAACGGCTATGGGCCAGTGTATACGATGGACGGCCATCCAGAAGCCCACAGGCTCTTTGGGCTTTGCCCAGGCTGCAAAGATAAGAATCAAAATCATCACGAGCATGTATGTCGTCTCTTTCCACAAGGGTCGGGTTTTCTCCTCTTGGTCAGGTAACACCATGTCACCGGTAACTCTGGCCCGATCATCTTTTCTGTAGATAAGCGCCATTAAGAGGCCAGTGGCAATAGCAAAAACAACTGCGCCAATGGCCCTGGCCAGTCCAAGCTGCCAACCGAGAACACGTGCCGTTAGAATGATGGCCAGCACATTGATCGCAGGGCCTGCATAGAGGAATGCCGTGGCAGGGCCGATCCCTGCCCCTCGTGTGTAGATACCTGCAAACAGAGGAAGTACAGTGCAGGAACAGACAGCCAGGATAGAACCGGATACAGAAGCCACGCTGTAGGAAAGGATCTTTTTGGCCTGTGCGCCAAAGTATTTGAGTACCGCAGCCTGGGAGACAAAGCAGGCGATTGCGCCTGCGATGAAGAAGGCCGGGATCAGACAGGCCAGCACATGCTCCCGGGCATATTCCTGGAGCATGAAAAAGGCCTCCATGATGCCGTTGCGGACATTTTGTGTTCCAAAGGGCATGTAGTAGACCGCGATGAAAACCAGCGCGATCAGAATAAATTTGGTACGTTCCTTCATGAATTCAAACCTTGTCTATAAAGAAATATCTCGAATTAACGATGCGTTCCGCCCAAAAAAACTACCTACTACAGATCTCAAGCCGGTTTACTGTGCGACCCTTTTGAACGTCCGCCTTTACATCCGGATCATCATCCAAAATGGATCTCAAGTACTTGATAATTGGTTCAGCGTGAGGATTATAAGAATGTTTGTCTATTCCATAGTTCACCCAGAGACCGTCTTTGCGTCTCGCGATGAGCCCGGCATTTTCCAATATATTCAAATGCTTGGAGGTGGTAGACTGCGCCATGCCGAGGGCCGCCTGCACTTCACACACGCACATCTCTTTTTGCTGCAACATCTTGAAGATGCGCACCCTGGTCTTATCGCTAAGCGCTTTTGTCACCTTCAAGAAGTCTCTCATTGTTTTCATATATCACACTATAACGATATGCTTTCCGTTGTCAAGAGACTTTGTGGCAAAAAAACGATTTCAGCAGAACGCAAATTACATCGAGTGGATGTCGCCAGGTTATCTTGAAAGGTAAAAAGGAGGGGGAAAAGCAGGTTTTCATGGCACCAATCTTGATGGAATCGCCAAAAGTTTCAACCCCACCGATGGTGGGGTCATCTTGAGTCCCGCCTGCGGCGGGATGAGAAATCTTGCCAATCTAACATGCCGAAAGCATAAGCTTTTGCTCTTCGATCCAAACAAGGATTTCTCCCTTTCAGCCGTCGTAGCCAGCGCTACTATGGCGAAGTCGGCGTGGTCGAAATGACATATTCACCGGATTCTACTTCTTACGAAGCCGTCAGCCGTCAAGCAAAGTATTGTAAAATATAGCGTCCGGCCAGAAGGGTTATAATAAGACCCAAGAACAGCTTTATGACCTTCTGGGGTACAAACTTCTGGACCCTTGCCCCACAATACATACCGGCGAATCCGCCAACACCAAAGAGAAATCCCAGCAGCCAGTCAGGTGCGATGGCCAAACCCGTGTGAGCATACATGGGGGCGATAATGCTGTAGAAAACAACGCCGGCGATCGAGGTCAGAAACGTGCCCATCAGCGCTGCCCCGGCTATGGTGTAAACCGGCAGCCCAAAAACCGCTATCAGAAACGGTGCAAC
>JADFWI010000571.1 GCA_015222985.1 Pseudomonadota bacterium
CTTCTGAAAAACATTCTTTATGATCTAAGAATGCGATATGTGAAAGAAACCTCATGAATTGAAACCTAACCATAGAAGGAAAAATGTAAATGAGACCGATAGACCCAACTAGCACGAATACACGACGCCTGGCTTTGCTGTCCGTTGCGCTGGTTTCTGCACTGGTAGGCATGCTCTTTGCCGCAGGTCTTGACATTACCGAGGATACCACGGCTTCGAGTCCATCTCCGACGGCAATTGTGCCGGGCAGTTTTACGGAAATAGCACAGGCGGTTAGTCCGGCAGTGGTCAATATTAGCACCGAAAAGGTAATAAAAAGGACTGGGCAGGCCTTCAGGCATTTCCAAAGCCCCTTTAGCAAGGATGACCCCTTTCATGATTTTTTTGAGAGGTTTTTTGGAGACAGACGACAGAAGGAGTTCAAACAGCGCAGTCTCGGCTCTGGTTTTATCATTGACGAGGAAGGGCATATCGTAACCAACAATCACGTGGTAGAAAATGCCGACAAGATCAAAATAAAGCTCAAAAACGGCAAAGAGTATAATGCTGAAATCGTTGGGCGAGACCAAAAAACCGATATTGCCTTGCTTAAGGCCAAGGGGCTGAAAGGTTTTCAAGTCGCCAGGTTGAGTGATTCGGACGACGTGAAGGTAGGTGAATGGGTCGTGGCCATCGGAAGCCCCTTTGGGTTGGAACACACAGTCACCGCAGGTATAGTCAGCGCCAGGGGCCGCGTTATCGGCTCTGGTCCTTACGATGATTTCATCCAGACCGATGCCTCCATAAATCCGGGAAACAGCGGCGGACCCCTTGTCAACATGAAGGGCGAGGTAATTGGCATCAACACGGCCATTGTCTCCAGGGGCGGTGGTAATGTTGGGATCGGGTTTGCAATCCCCGTCAATCTGGCCCGCGGCATTATCGAACAGCTTCAGGCCTCTGGTGTGGTAACGCGTGGCTGGCTCGGTGTGAGCATTCAGGATCTGACTCCGGAACTCGCCGATTATTACGGTGTCAAGGACGGCAAGGGGGCGCTGATTGGAGAAGTCTTCAAGGGCGACCCTGCGGACAAGGCGGGCATCCGTGCAAAAGACGTGATCATTGCCGTGGATGGGAAAAAGATTGAAAGCAGCAGGGACTTGTCCCGAGCTATCGCAGAGACCTCTGTTGGCAAGAAAGTCACGCTCAGGGTGCTTAGAGAAGGAAAAGAGCGCACTTTCAGTGTCAAGATCGTGAAACGCACTGATGAGAAAGAGGCGCTGACCACAAAGGGGGCGACAGAAGAGACCGAGCTGGGCATGACAGTATCTCCGCTCACCCCGGAGTTGGCTAGACAGTTGCGGATCCCTGATGCTCAAGGCGTGGTGGTGACAGGCGTTGAACAGGGTGGCCCGGCAGACGAGGCCGAAGTCCGTGAAGGAGATCTTATCCTGGAGATAGATCACGAGCCTGTCAAAACCATTGAGGATTATCAGAGACACATAGGAAAGGTGAAAAAAGGCGAGATCGTTCCCCTCCTGGTAAGGAGAAAGGCCGGCTTTGTTGCACTGAACATTACAAAATAGGTTAGTCGGTTGAACCCGTTGATCTGGTTCCTAGACACAAGACCGGCACACCGGCCAACGGGCTAAACCGGGAACATGACTACACTCGCTATATCATCGCCTGCTAAGATCAATCTTTTTCTTAGAGTAGTCGGAAAACGGGCAAATGGCTTTCATGATATCGTGACCCTCATGTGCCGTGTTGATCTGTTTGACACGGTAACCCTCTCTTTTGACAAACCATCCATAAGTGTCCATTGCGTCCATCCCGGGGTCCCGGAAGGGGAAACCAACACAGCTTTCAAGGCGGCTGCCTTGTTTTTTGAAGCCGTATCAAGAGATGATGGTGCAGGCATCTCCATCGAGAAGGTGATCCCGGTAGCTGCAGGTCTGGGTGGTGGGAGCAGCAATGCTGCTGCCGTGCTGATGGGATTGAACGAACATTACGGGTTTCCTCTCAACGACAAGGAGCTTATGGACATGGGACTAAAGGTGGGAGCAGATGTCCCCTTTTTTCTCTTCAGACATACGGCCGTGGCAAGGGGAGTTGGGGAGCATTTGGAGCACTTTGACAGGATGCCGCCATTTTGGGCTGTCTTGGTGTGCCCAAAATCCCAGATATCTACAGCATGGGCCTACAAACACCTAAATTTACGATTGACAAATTGTGAAGAAAATTATATGGTTTCTCCGTTTTTGGAGGACCTTTCCAAGCTCAAGGGCCTTTTGTGTAATGATTTAGAGCAGGTAACCGTTGAGAAGTTGCCCGAGATAAACACCATCAAAAAGGCCCTTCTTGATCTCGGCGCAAGGGGAGCGCTCATGTCGGGAAGCGGCCCTGCTGTTTTCGGGCTTTTTCAGACCCCGCAAGAGGCCTCTGAGGCATTTCAAGGGTTGGAGCATGAACCGCGCTGGGATACTTTTCTGGTGAAGTCGTTGCTCCCTTGATGACTATGCTGGGGTGTCGTCAAGTGGTAAGACACAGGATTTTGGTTCCTGCATTCGGAGGTTCGAATCCTCCCACCCCAGCCATAAAATCGCTTCGCGATTTTGTACCATCATAATTTGGACGTGCTGCCAAGTGTGGGCTGTGACTGATGCATAGTCTTATTCTGTTTGCGGGAAACTCTAATCCTGACCTGGCCGGGCATATTTGCCGTCACATAGGGATCAGGTTGGGCGAGGCCGAGGTAAAAACGTTCAGCGATGGTGAAATCCAGGTAGAAATCAGTGAGAATGTGCGAGGCAAGGACGTCTTTGTCTTGCAGTCCACTTGCGCCCCTGTGAATGACCATCTGGTGGAACTCCTGTTGATGCTGGATGCCTTCAAGCGCGCATCAGCGCAGAGAATCACAGCGGTCATGCCTTACTATGGCTATGCCCGGCAGGACAAGAAGGTTGCGCCTCGCGTGCCCATTAGCGCAAAACTGGTGGCCGATATACTCACGGTAGCGGGCGCTGACCGCGTCATCACCATGGATCTTCACGCCGGGCAGCTCCAGGGGTTTTTCAATATTCCAGTGGACAACCTCTTTGCAGCGCCGGTCCTCCTGGAGCATATTAGACAGGAGCTAAAAAACGATACGGTCATCGTCTCTCCGGACGCAGGAGGTGTCGAACGTGCCCGGGCCTTTGCCAAGCGCCTTCACACCCAACTGGCCATTATCGACAAACGACGGGTAGCGCCCAACCAGGCCGAGGCCATGCATGTGGTCGGTGATGTCAAAGGAAAAGTTGCCGTTATTCTTGATGACATGGTGGATACCGCAGGGACTGTCATCGAAGCGACTTCGGCCTTAAAGGAGCACGGCGCTTTGGAGGTTCATGCTTGTTGCGCCCACGCGGTACTGTCAGGTTCTGCTGTGGACCGTATTACCAAGTCTGAGATAAAGACGCTCGTGGTGACCAATACCAACCCCTTAAATGGAAAGGCCAAGGCGTGTGACAAAATCCGTGTGTTATCCGTATCCAAGCTTTTGGCAGAGGCAATTCACCGCTCTCATACGGGCAGTTCTGTGAGTTCTCTCTTCGTATAGAATCGCTTCGCGATTTTATGACTATTGTGGGAATTTTCTTAACACAAGCGGTGAATTCAGCCGTCCGCCTGCGGGCCGTAGCCTTCGGCGGAGAGCTCGTAGCCAAGGCTACTTTCAGCCTTCGAAGCTTCGGCGAAGTAGGCATGGCGAAGTCGGCGCCGCGTTATACGAAATCGCGAAACGATTTCATGGAGGAAGGCATAATTGGAAACATTTCAGCTTGAAGCAAGTCAACGTAAAAGCACCGGCAAGGGCCAGGCGCGGGCGCTCAGGCGGCAAGGCCTGATTCCGGCCGTCCTGTACGGCCCTAAGATTGAAACGATGCTCCTGACCATATCAGACTTCGACCTTGGCAAGATCCATAAGGAAAGCGGGGGCGAAAACGTTATCCTGAATTTAGTTATCAAGAACGGCGGCACGCAAAACAAAACGGCCATGATAAAAGATATGCAGACTGCTCCTGTAAGCAGGCAGTGTCTTCATGTCGACTTTTGTGAAATATCCCTGGATGAGGAAATTACACTGAAGGTCCCGGTTGAGCTCACCGGAAAATCCATAGGGGTCGAGCGCGGAGGTTTTCTACAACTGGTTCGCCGTGGACTGGAGGTCTCCTGCCTGCCTGCGGATATCCCGGACAAGATTGAGGTTGATGTATCCGATCTCGACATTGGGGATTCCGTGCACGTGGAGGATATTAGTTTAGGAGAGAGGCTAACGCTCCTGTTTGATACCAATTTTACCGTGGTCACTCTTGTGGCGCCTGTTGTAGAGGAAGAAGAAGTCCCGGAAGAAGAACTCGAAGAAGCTGAAGAAGCTCCGGACGAGGAAGCCAAAACTGCCGAAGAAGGGGCTGACAAGTAGGGACTAGATGCCGGAGGATCGGGTTCGCTTAATTGTGGGGCTGGGCAACCCGGGCGAACAATACCGGTTCACCCGCCACAACATGGGATTCAGGGTGGCGGATCAACTGGCACAGGCCCATGAGATTCTACTCGATAAGCGTAAGTTTAAGGTTGTTTTCGGGCGGGGCAAGGTGGAAGGGCAAGCGGTCATACTGGCCAAGCCCATGTCCTTTATGAATCGGAGCGGGCCGACAGTCAGGGATCTGGCTCACTTCTACAAAGTAGGGACGCAAGATATCTTAGTCATCCACGATGACATAGATCTTGTATTTGGCAAACTTAAAATTAAGCAGAAAGGAGGGGATGGAGGACATAATGGCGTGAAGTCTCTGATCGAGGCGTTGGGGAGCGGTGCATTTACCCGCCTCCGTATCGGCATTGGGCGTCCCGAATCCCGGCAGGGGGTTAAGGAATATGTGCTGGGAGGATTTGATGCCCAAGAGGAAACATTCTTGGAGGAGGTTATCTCTGCGGCACAGAGTGCGGTGGAGACGATACTCTTCCAAGGGGTGAGAGAGGCGATGAATCGATTTCATGGCAAAACAATTACAGAAAGTAATGTTGGGAGGAGACTATGACTAAATTTATTAGTAATGCGGAGCTTTATTGTGCACTGGTAGGCCTTGCCGGTGTAGTTTATGCGTTGTTGTTGGCCAGTGCGGTAAAAAGCGCCCCTGCCGGGGACGAGAAGATGGGCGAAATCGCCGCCGCAATCAAGGAAGGCGCTGTTGCGTATCTGAACCGCCAGTTGAGGACTATTGTTGTAGCCGCTGGCGTCATCGTGGTTATTATCGGGGCGACCCTTGGCATCCAGACTGCCATCGGCTTCCTGGTCGGCGCCACTGCTTCTTACTTGGCAGGCTATGTCGGCATGCGCGTGTCGGTGCTTGCGAATGTGCGCACGGCAGAGGCCGCCAAGAAAGGGATGGCAGCCGGGCTCTCCCTGGCCTTTAGAGGAGGCTCTGTAACGGGCATGATCGTGGCCGGCCTTGCCCTGGCATCTGTGGCCGGCTATTATACCATCACACATGACATCAGGGCCCTGATAGCCCTCGGATTTGGCGGCAGTTTGATATCCATCTTTGCCAGGCTCGGTGGCGGGATTTTCACCAAGGGCGCTGACGTTGGCGCGGATCTCGTCGGCAAGGTCGAAGCCGGGATCCCGGAAGATGATCCCAGAAACCCTGCAACTATTGCCGACAACGTGGGTGACAATGTGGGTGACTGCGCAGGCATGGCCGCAGACCTCTTTGAGACCTATGCTGTGACAGCCGTGGCTGCCATGCTCCTGGGCCACCTCCTTTTTCCGGAGTCCAAAGTTGGACCGGAAGTTTACCACAAGATAGTTACCTTCCCGCTCGTGCTGGGCGCCATCTCCATTTTTGCGTCTATCATTGCAAGCTGGTTTGTGAAGCTCGGCTCCAGCGGGTACATCATGGGAGCCCTTTACAAGGGGATGTTCGGATCAGCCATTCTTGCGGGCGCTGCCTTTTACCCGGCAACCAAGGCCATGATGAGCGAACTCAGTATTCCCTTCATGAACATTTATCTGGCTACCCTGCTCGGCCTGGTCCTCACAGTCGGCATCGTGATCATAACCGAATACTATACGGGCATTCGAGCTCCTGTTAAGGGTATTGCCCAGGCCTCAACTACGGGCCATGGCACCAACATCATCGCAGGCCTTGCAGTGAGCATGCAGTCCACGGCCGTTCCGGTTTTACTGATCTGTGCCACTATTTTCGCCTCACATCAGTTGGCCGGCCTGTTTGGCATCGCCATGGCGGCCATGAGTATGCTGTCGATGACCGGTATGGTTATAGCCATCGACGCCTACGGGCCGATCACCGACAATGCAGGCGGTATCGCTGAAATGGCAGACATGGATGAAAGTGTGCGCGCAGTGACCGATCCCCTGGACGCCGTTGGAAACACCACCAAGGCAGTTACCAAGGGCTATGCCATCGGTTCTGCCGGCCTGGCGGCCCTGGTGCTCTTTGCCGCCTACGTCACGGACCTACAGGAAGCCTCTCAGGCCGCAGGCGGAGCGGTCGAGGCGTTGTCTTTTGATCTGAGCAACGTGTACGTGATCATAGGTCTTTTCATCGGCGGACTCCTGCCGTATCTGTTTGCCTCCATTGCCATGATGGCGGTGGGGAAAGCCGGCGGTCAGGTCGTCATTGAGGTAAGGCGGCAGTTCAGGGAAATTCCCGGAATCATGGAAGGCACTGCCAAACCCGATTATGCTGCCTGTGTGGATATCGTGACCCGTTTTGCCCTTAAGGAGATGGTAGTTCCGTCCCTTATCCCGGTGGTCGTGCCGATTCTCGTCGGGTTTTTCCTTGGACCGGTTGCCCTGGGAGCTGTC
>JADFWI010000572.1 GCA_015222985.1 Pseudomonadota bacterium
AATTGCCGAAGCAATATTTTCTTAATATCCTTTTATTTCTAAAAGGTCGGAGGTTGCAATCTTTTAATAATTTTTTTCAGCGACGGGAGCTGTTGTTGCTTGCCGCGATAGCGGCTCCGTCCAACAAGTCAATTCACTTGACCCGCAACTCGTATCCAATTTTTTGTGTAGATTCAAGGCAGTAGCTTCTGCCAAGTTTATTGGTAGGTGCAGGGCGGGCAAGTGATCTCAAACGTTCGCTGGATGAAAGGTGACAAAAATGGCACTAAAAAAATGCAAGGAATGCGGAAAGGAGGTTAGTACAAAAGCTGATCTTTGTCCGCATTGTGGAGCAAAGCAAAAAGGGAAAGGCATTGGATGCGGCGGGGCGCTCTTAATTTTAATTGTCATCGCCTTTATCGGTTCGCAATTCTCTGAATACAGTCAAAAGGCTGAAGAAAGAAAACAAGCTGCGCGTCAAGAAGAAATTAGAAAGCAAGAGAATGAGAAACGCCAAAATGAAAAAAAGGCATTCGAAGAAAGCATAGAGAGCCATTATACAGAACTTGTCAAACTTGATGAGCAGCAACAATTCGATAACGCCTTGGTAAAAGTCAACTTATTTAAAAAGTTTGGCAAAACCAACTATAAGGACGTAAGCAAATATCACAAAACTATCAGCACACAGTCTTTGTCAGCGAAGGTCAGAAAGCTTCCAGTTTCAGATATCGATGGAAATCTAAAAATATACAAAGAACTTCTTGCCTTAAATCCTAATGAACAAATTTATAAAGACAAGGTTGACCACTATCAAAAGAAATGGGACCAATACATAAAAGAAAAACAGGAAAAAGAATATCGGGCATCATGCCAGTTAGTACTCGTAAATTCTCGCTGGTCTGAAGACTATGGATATGCAACATACGAAGGCCAAGTAAAGAATATTTCAAGTTTAAAGCTTGAAAATGTTCAGGCTGTTGTCACATGGTATGACAGAAACGATAATATGATTACTTCGAGTAGCGCATTGATAGAATACAACCCCATTCTTCCGGGGCAATCCTCGCCATTCAAAGTCATGAAGACTTATAACCCAGCTATGCAAAAAGCTGGGGTTGAGTTTAGTCATTTAATGGGGGGAACCATTAGAACGTACCGGGAAAAATAACGCTTATCAGCGAACCAAGCGCTTGAGTGGACGCGGAGAACGTCGGCGGCCTTACGGGCAAGCTCATTGGCCGCGCCACTCAGCTTTACGTTGGACACCATCAAGGTGAGCAACTGGAAAGGACCATAATTACCATGAAAAGACGGGAAGCCGCCTGTAATTTATGCCTAAGCGTGATCATACCAACATGGAATGAGGAGGCATGGCTTCCTACGCTCCTTGAGGCTCTGGGGCATTGCCCTGAAGTCCATGAGTTAATCGTGGCCGACAACCACTCTACCGATAGAACCGTCGAGTTGGCCAGAAAGGCCGAGTGCATTGTCGTGGATGGGGGCACGCCAGCCGCGGGAAGGAACGCCGGCGCACGCGTCGCTACAGGTGACATTCTGCTTTTCGTTGACGCGGACGCTGTGGTGACATCGAGACACGTGCGCCGTGTATTGGAGGTACTGGGTCGGCTGCCAACAATAGGCGTTCTGTTTCCCGTCGTGCCTATGACTAATGATCGTTTCACACGGCTCTGCTACAAGATAATGGACATCTACGTGCGTATTCTGGGAGTCGTGGGCATCCGGCAAGGGATAGGCGCTTTGATAGGGGTTCGTGCCGAGAAATTCCGTGAATTGGGGGGCTTTCGAGAGGTGGTGTCGGTAGGCGAGGATGCAGACTTCATTCGTCGCTTGGGGGACCAAGGGTTCATTGCGTATGACAGAAGCATGGCGGTATTGGTCTCCGCTCGGCGATTCGCCATTGAGACACCAGTTGTCTTTGCCCTTAAGTGTGTCTTCTGGGCGGCACTGCGACTTGCGCGGCTCCGAGCCAGTGGAGTCCCATATTCGTGGCGCCGCTACCCTATATCCCTGGCGGATCGTGATCGGATGTACCTGGATACAGTCGTTGGAGGTCCGTATGGAATCTCATGAGTTTATCAGGGACGAGATAAAGTTTTTCATGGAGAAGGCGTTCCAGTTCGCCTATATCTACATCGGATCTGCATTCGCCATCCTTGCTGGCGGGAAGCTTGACGTTTTCAAAGGATTGGCAGCAGCCGCAGGATCGGGGACTGACGTAATCATGGTTCTCGGTTTGCTTGTGCTCAATCTGGCGTATCTGATTCTCGCATCTTCCTGTCTCTTTGCAGTGCTGAAGAGAGGGTACTTCATTTTGATCCAAGGGGAACGATCCTGCGGCAGTCCGGTTCTCGAATGGGAACGGTTCGTTCGTATTCCCGCCACGTTGCCGCGTCGAATCGACTGGAATGTGGACAACTACTTCATGGGTGTGCTCTATGGACTCGTCTGGGCCAGTTCGCTGGCCCTGCTAGTTTACGCGGTGCAGAACAGCCACGGAGGGATGAGGTGGTGTGCTATCGGGCTCGGCTTGTTATACTGCATTCCGATGTGGAACACCCTGAACACAGTTCGGCTGAATGGCATATGCCGTGACGAAGTACTCAAAACCAGAAACACGAAACCGGAAATCCAACCAACTGATGCACTGGATGATCATTCCGCTGTCGCTCCATGACCACCAGTGATCCGCACGTTCGGCAGAAATAGGCAACTACTAAACATATGGGAACTGAAGAGCAATGGAACTGACAGCATCAACTGTCGCTTTCGTGAAGGAGTTGGGTAATTTCTCCTACGAGTTGTCCGTTTTGGACCACGTTTGGAATATCTTGTTTCCAG
>JADFWI010000573.1 GCA_015222985.1 Pseudomonadota bacterium
ACGAGACTTTTCACCTCCTGGGCATTCGTGCCCCCGGTACAGGGGTCATCCTGATTGAAGCTGGTCCATCCCCCGGTCTCGTTAGTTGTTGTGTCCTGCCCGCTATTGATCATACGCCCGACATTGCAGGTGTATTGATCTCCCGTCAATAGGCTATCCTCGCAAATGGCGATGGGTTGATCCACGTCTAGCGGTCCCAGTGTACCGGCAAACCCGATGTATGCCACTGCGTCGGCAGCATGTTGAAAGCCCACATGGCCAAAGATCCTGGCGAAAAAAGACGCTATAGGCATGGCCTGTCTTCTGGCCGTAACTCTGACGGCATTTATAAAATTGATGTTGGCGTCCAACTCGTCGGTAGAGACATTCCAGAGATCCACTGGTAAGAGAGTATCGTTAGGGGTAAAAGTCCTGGTGGCAAAACTCCAGTGACCCCTCTGCACGTCTCCTCCGTTGACTTCAACCGGAGCCAGCTCACTCATGTTTGCCGTAGCCGCATCATGGGCGATCTGGTTTGCACCCGCATTTACGGCAGTGCCGTCTTCATTGTATAAGAATCGCGCGCCTGCAAGTGCACCTGCATCGGCCGCATTTTGAAGCTCATTACGCGCCACACAGAGATGGCCGATGTCAACGGCCAGGGCACCGAAACCTATAAATGAAAATAAGCATAAGCCGACCAGGATGGCAGTTGCGCCTCGTTGATTCCTCAGTATTGATTGCATTAGAATTTTTTTCATCTGCCTTGTCCCTGCCATTGGATTATTCCATCCTCATCACTGTCTGACCCGTCAAGTCAATTCCTCCGGTAAGACCACTGAGGAAATTGGGAATGACCAGAAAATCATAATGGTAATTTACTAAGACAGTAAGGGGATCGCCGGATGAACCGTTACCTGCCCGTGATACGCTGGTAGTGGCACCTGAGGCTGCACCAAATGTTATCATGTGTCCGGCGCAGTAGTTATTCACAACGGCTTCAATCTCTGCGTCCGATATTGGATTCGGGTGGAAGAAGACGATTCCCTCCCTGGCCCCTTCGCGGCTGGCGTTGGTAATCACCGCTTGGTTATAAAAGAGAATGCTGAATTCCATGATCCCGACGATGAGCAAAACCAGAACTGGCAATACAATGCCAAACTCTACTGCCGCCGCTCCTTTCTCACTCTTCATGTCATCCTCCTTCTATCTTAAAAGCCGTTTCTTTCTGTGCTATACTAAGTTGCATTCAAAAGGCTATTATTTATAAAGGTCATTGCGAACGAATGTGAAGCAATCTCAATATGATAGATTGCCACGTCGCTTCGCTCCTCGCAATGACATGAATTGCAACTTAGTATTAGTCATGCGTCCCCATCTTAAAGGCCGAGACCGAGTAAAAATCTAGCAGGATCGATTTTGGGGGTCTCTTCCACTTTTGTAATCCCCCTGTATTTCTCCATACTTGCCTCGGCTACCTGCCCGTCGAGTCCGACAACAGGGTCCAGATTTTTTCCAGCTTCAGGGTTCAATATCTGGCTCTGTTTTGTTGCTTCAAGAGACGTTCCCCAATTCCTATCCAACATGGTCTCCCTTTGAGGGAGCGTTCCGCAGCCTGAAGAAACTGACAGCGCGGCTATTAATCCGATTATTTTA
>JADFWI010000574.1 GCA_015222985.1 Pseudomonadota bacterium
AGTGTGCAGTCATTTACGTTGATTGATCGGAAAATACGATTTTTTGTTCATCAAAAATCCTGTGTATCTTCCCTCCCGCATGAGAGACAAGATCGCTAGGATCAAATCTTCCGCGAATAGCATTTGAAAACTGCCATACGGTGAAGTAGATGAAGGGCGCTGCCAGGCTATAACCCATGAAGCCTTTTTCGGTTCCGGCAAATACTCCAAAAGCGATCCCGCCCGCGGCGATTGTGAGGAAACAAGAGGCAAAATAGAGCTTTCTAAGACGGGTTCTTGACTTACTATGTACTTTTAGTTCAAAGGGCCTATGACATATCGGGCAGATGAGACTGACTTTCTTGTATCCTTTTTCAGGAACAGTAAAGGTTTGTCGCCACGTCTCATATTGAGTCATTATAATCCTACCTCGACCTCGGCTTCTGTAAATCTCTTCTCCGATCTCGCACCCCAATCCTATTGAAACTTTATTCGGCGTTATTTTCCACCTTTCCCTGGTCTCGTTCACCTGCCCGGGTGAATCACTTCTCATATCGCTCTGGCACACGCCGGTTCCTTTCACGCTTGCGCAGCTCTTGCCCATTTCAGCTCAAAGCACTTTTGGGAAAAAATCTTCACATTTAGCGCTTTGTCAACAAGGCTCTTCGTCCACCCCCCTTGGTGACCGCAGCTTCGAGTTCAAAGCCCGTCTTTTCAGCTACGGCCACGCTCTGTTCAATCTCCTCCTGGGTGACATGGTGCTTGGGCTCAACAACGAAAAGTTTGCCCCCGGGCTTGAGGGCATTCCAGATCTCAGTGAAGAAAGAGACCTGGTCCGGCACTTCGTGGACCACATGAAGGGCGGTCGCAAAATCGACCTGAGCTGAAAGATCCTCCACGCATAGGCTATCGGTCTTACCCTCACGAAGCTCTATTCTCTCTGAAAGTCCAGCCTTTTGGGCCCTGCGGCTCAGAACCGAGAGCATCTTAGGCTGGATCTCCACTGCCACCACCCGGCCGCCGGCGCCAACCATTCGGGCCAAAGGCAAAGTGAAATAACCCATACCGCAGCCGGGTTCCAAGACGGTCATCCCTTGTTGAACGAACTGACCCAGTAACTTCTCCGGGTTTTCCAGCAGTTTCCGCAAAGGGTTTAGTAGCAAATACCCAACCCACGGCGGACAAACTCGATCGGCCATTTAGAGCCTCCTAGTAGTAAGTGGTTGGTCGGCATACTCTTGAAGGCGCCGCTCCATTGATTTATTCACTTCTGATTAGTGATCTCTTGCTATCCGAACTGCGTTCGAACAGCTCTTGTCCGTATACCACAAATGACTGGATTTCTCAATTTGTTACAAGGAGGCAAGCTATACGTACATCGAGAGACGACGCGTGGGAATATGGATTAGACAGGCTTCTGCAAATAATGTGGTGCAGCGCCCCAGGCGCATCTATTCGCGACTTCCTCGCCATATCCGTTCCACATCACAATTGAAACTATTGCGAACTAAAATCATTAAGCCACCGTGTGCATGCAGTCAATTAATTCGCTTACTCCAACAGTTGCAATGCCGCATGTAATATCAGACATGCCATAGGGAATCACCAGGTCGCTATTATGGAAAATCGCGCCGCAGGTATAAACGACATTGGGTACATACCCCTCGCGCTCTTCCTCACGGGGCATAAGTAACGGCTCTTCCAGGCGGGCGACAATTTTTGCAGGGTTTTCAAGATCAAGCAGCATGGCGCCGATGCAGTACTGACGCATGGGGCCGACACCGTGGGTGAGCACGATCCAGCCTTTATCCGTTTCCAGGGGTGATCCGCAATTGCCGATCTGAATGAACTCCCAGGGACGTGTGGGTTCCTGGATGATTTCGGACTCCTGCCAGAAATGGATATTGTCTGAGAACATGATATGATTATTCTCACCGTCCTGGCGCGAGAGCATAACGTAGCTGCCGTTAATCTTACGCGGAAAAAGAGCCATGCCCTTGTTTTGTACCGCTTTGCCGTTGAGCGTCATAACTTTAAATTTGATAAAATCCTTTGTTTCAAGCAGCTGCGGGAGGATTTTAAAGCCGTTATAAGCCGTATAGGTCGCATAATAGGTGACCTCACCGTTGTCATCAAAAAATTGCACGAACCGGGCGTCTTCAATGCCGCTGCTTTCGTTTTCCGAAACGGGAAAGATAACCCGTTCGGATATTCGGTGATCGGGTCGGAAATTCATCTCATAATTGGAATTGGCAAGCCAGTACATGATTTCGAAGGTTGCGTTTTGGTGCGCCTCAGAGGAAATGGGTCTGGCGCGAAGCCCTGCGATTTTTTCATCTAAATCATTATAGGTGAAATCTTCCGGCAACTGGCGAAGAAGACGAGCTGTTATGCCATTGCTGGCCCCCATTTCGTTGAGCTTCAGCTGGAAGAGATGCCGGTCGTAAACCGGATTTAGACGGACGTCCGGCCTTTCGACATAATCGCTGGTCGGGTCGAAGAGAAACGTATTGTGCCGGTCCAGGACGCCACTGCGAAATACAACAGAGGAAACATGGCCTTCGCCGATTGCCCGCAGGCTCATGATAAAACGGAGGCTGCCTTCGTCCAGATGGCTTTGATCAGGGTGGAGGACGATTGAAGGGTTAAAAAGGGCGGCCGATTCAATGGAGTACTCCATAGTAAAATAGGCCCCGATAAGAGCCCTTTTGGTTTCGCTGAGCATGGCATCCCGAGGAACATAATCTTTTACCTCATTCAGGTGAAGCTCAAAAACGCGTCTGATGTCTTTGTGCCGCTCGGAAAAGTCAAGCATTATTTCTGAAAGAAGATCTTCGGCCGTCGTGTCAGGCAAGTCTACTACGCGTTGAATGATTTTAGGTATGCGATGCACGCCGTCTGGAATATAAAGACGGGTTATAACACGTGAAACGTCTCCTATGATTTTTTTCTTTTTTCTTTTAACTTTCGGCGTTAGATATTTTTTTGCGGCCATGTCACGGTATCCTTAATGAAGTTTCATATTGTGTGCATTGCATCGAAAGTCTGTATGGCGGGGTTGATTTTCAATTTCTGCATGTCCTCGAAAACCCATTTCGATCAGTTCATGAGATCTATTGCGGATTTCCTGATTTGCAACAAGCTGGTTATGATATCTGATATAAGCTACAGCGGCGGCCGGGAAACGGACAGACAAAGCTGTACCAGGTCATCAATCACTGCCGTGCCGGCGCACATGACGGTATCAGCGCCGCCCCAGTATATCTTCACCGTACCGTCGTTTTCAGGAACAGCGCCACATGTAAAAACAACATTGGGCACGTACCCGCTCACCTCCCAGGGATCCTCGGGCTGCAGTATCCACTGATCGGAAACGCCGATGATTCTTGCCGGATCATCAATGCTGTGCAGGGCCGCGCCAAGGCGATACACCGCCCCGGCCATAGTCTTAAAGACTCCATGGTAAATATGCAGCCAACCTCTGTCTGTTTTGAAGGGCGGTGCGCCGGGCCCGATTTTCATTTCATCCCAGTGATAGGGAACCGG
>JADFWI010000575.1 GCA_015222985.1 Pseudomonadota bacterium
CATTTGTGAAACTGCTTGGCCAAATTTCGGTGAAAGAGTACAATCCCAAGGACTTTCTGCTTGACAAGTCTGCTGTTGATAGTCCTTATTGAGCGCTCGTGACAGCGCGGAGAGTTGCCCCTTCGCCCAGGCCGTAAACAGATTGAGGTGATGAGTGTTAGTAGATAACCCTACAACGACGTTTACCTCTCCGTCATTCCGGCGAAAGCCGGAATCCAGTCAGAACGATCCGGATAGTGGCTATTTTAGTTCATGGCCATAGGTCGACTTCTGAATGCCGGATCAAGTCCGGCATGACAGAATCCAGAATTTGGTGTCAACGGTAAGTGTCGTTGTAGGGATAATATACCAGGGAGTCTGATAGTGACGAATATCTGGTTGGCGAGCAAGAAGATGGTTTTCACATGCTTGATGCGCATAAACCTGGTGAGCATTTTGTGTTTGTTTTTGGTTCACAGTGGTTCTTTGATGGCCCAGGAAGAAGAGATCCCTTGTTACACATTAGATCCGGTAGTGGTTACCGGCAGCCGTATCCCACAGCACCTCTCAAAAACAGGCCGATCCGTTTCAATCATCAGTCGACAGGAAATTGAAGCCTTGCCTGTGGACAATATTCCGGATCTTCTGGAAACCGTCAGCGGTCTGGATGTACGTCAAAGGGGTGCACATGGAGTCCAGGCCGATGTGTCAGTGTGGGGTGCTTCCTACGAACAAACACTGATCTTAGTCGATGGCGTCAATGTCAGTGACCCACAAACCGGGCATCACAATCTGGATCTGCCTGTCAACCTGAATGACATTGAGCGTATTGAAATACTGAAAGGACCAGGGGCTAGGGTCTACGGTCACAATGCCATGGCAGGTGTCATCAACATCATCACGCGCGAGTCGGCTTGCGGGGGGGTTGGTGGCTATGCGAAATACGGTGACTATGATTACTATGATATCGGTGCCCACGGCACCTTGAAAGCAGGCGAAACGTCAAACAGAATCTCAGTGTCTCGGCGTTATTCCACTGGCTTTCTTGAAAGCGAAGAAACTGATTTTGACATCAAGACATTGGCTTACAAAGGCGCAATAGATGCCGGGGACCACAAATTTCAACTGGGCCTGGGATATACCGACAAGGACTTTGGGGCCTATCGCTTCTACAGCGACACCTTTCCAAATCAGCGAGAGCGAACAGAAACCCTGTTGGCTTACAGTAGCGCCAATTTTAAGATAGCTGATCTGGGAGTAATGCCTGAGGTATTCTGGCGACGCCATGATGATGATTTCAAAATAGAGATCGGAGGCGATTGGTACCGAAACGAACACAGAAGCGATTCCTATGGGATAGAGCTGAATTCTCGGCTGAAATCCGGGTGGGGAACTACGGCTCTGGGCGGTGAAATCGCCTTTGAGACCCTGGAAAGCTCCAATTTGGGCGATCACGACCGTCGCCGCAGCGGGGTCTTTCTTGAACACAAGTTCTATCCCGTTGAATGGTTGAACATTGGTCTGGGCGCATCAGCTATACACTACAGTGACTGGGGCTGGGAATACTGGCCGGGCACGGAATTGAATGTCGAATTGTCGGATGGAGTCAATTGGTTTGCTTCTGCGGGAAGATCTTTCCGGATACCCACGTATACGGAGCTTTATTACTACACACCGGCAAACCAAGGTAACCCTGATCTTAAGCCCGAAAAGGCCTGGACCTACGAGACCGGTATCCGGTGGCATGACAAGGGTCTCGGCGCCAATATCAGCGCATTTCTCCGTGATGAAGAAAATGCCATTGACTGGTCCCGTGCGTCCAGCCAGGACCCCTGGAAAGCCCTGAACATCGCCGAAATCAGGACCAGGGGGTTTGAGCTGGGGTTGGATTTCTATCCAGAGGCCTTTTTCGGCACAAGATTTGTCTCGGCTGTGAACCTTGGCTATACTTATCTCGACTCGGACAGGGACACGGGCGGACTCGATTCGAAATATGTCTTGGATCACCTTTGCCACCAGGTCCATGGCTCTATCCTCCTGGAATGGTTTCATGGCATGAGGCATTCCGTCAAAGCTCGGCATGAAGAGCGCATGGCCGGGGATTCTCACGTTGTTTTCGATACGCGGCTGGCCTATAAGTGGCAGCAGTACGAGATCTTCCTGGAGGCCACGAACCTGTTTGACGAAGAGTATGTGGAGTCCGGTTTTGCACCCATGCCGGGCCGCTGGGTCATGGCGGGCATACGGTTTGACATGGACTTTGAGAAGTGAAACTGAAGCTACTCCGGCTGCCAGGACAAAGCCGCCATCCCCGGCGCTTATGGCAACAGCCCAGATCGAACTTTTTGAGAAGCTGCCCTTTTCCCCAAAGATAAGGCCTACTTTGCCGCTGCCGTGAGATTTTCACTTGACAGTCTCCTGTCACAGGTATAATGGAATACCGAAAGGCCCCGTAAGGCGAAATAAGTTAGGATATCATATACTTTTGGGGTTGGTTCTCAATCTGTTTGACAAGGCGGGGAAGATGAGAGATCAAGACAAAACAAAAGCACAACTCATCAAGGAATTAAAAGAACTGCGCAAACAGCTTGCTGAAATGGGGGTGCAACCCCTTAAAAGAGAAGAAGTCTCTGTAGACTATGAAGCCGAGGAACCCTGGCTGCCAATAGAGACAAAACTAGTAGTAGGTTCTGTAATCGCAGGTGTAATAACACTGATTGTCTTGGCAATTTTGGTGCACGTGTTTCTCTTGGGAGGTCACTGATGGCTGAACATAGAAGATGGCATGACGGAATGTTAAGCACA
>JADFWI010000576.1 GCA_015222985.1 Pseudomonadota bacterium
ACAAGGACTGGAATCGCCTCCTGACAATGCTTCCCCGTGATCTGGAGGATATTCTCAGCCGGATGCGTGAGGGCAGGTTCGATGTCCACCTGGAGCATCGGCGCCTCGATGCCGTTGTTAACCGGGTGGTGTACGGAATTTTAAGCGGGGCTCTCTTTCTTGGCGGGTGCATGGTGCTGAGCAGCGAAATTCCGCCCCTTGTCAGAGGTGTCTCGGTAATTGGCAGCGGGATTATTTTCCTTGGCTGTTTTCTCGCCTTCCGTCTGCTTCGGGCCGTGGCACGTTCCGGCAATCTGATAAAAGACGATGAGCAGTAGGAGCTGAGCGTCAATCGTGAATAATCATTTCAGGTAGAACATGAAAAAGATTTTTGGATTTTCCATTAAAGGATTAGGTATGATACCTGTCGTCCTGGTTATAGCCCACCTGCTTGGATTTGTTTCCTCTATCAATGCCCTGATGACCACTCGAACTTCCCAGGGGGCGATAGCCTGGATTGTCGCCTTGAACAGTTTCCCCGTGGTCTCGGTACCCGCGTACTGGGTCTTTGGCCGCAACAAGTTTAAGGGATATGTTAAGGCCCGCCAGGCACTTGATGAACTGCACGATCAGCAGATAGAGTCAATCCGTAACCAGGTTTTACCTTTTGAACGCAAGTTTGAGGAAGCACCGGGCGCCATGGTGGGTGAGCAATTGGCCCAACTGCCCTTTCTCGGTGCCAATGGGGTGGAATTGCTCATCGACGGTGAACAGACCTTTGACTCCATCATGGAAGGCATTGCCCGGGCCCGAAAATACATCCTGGTTCAATTTTACATTATCCGGGATGACGGGTTGGGGCGCCGGCTCAAACAGGGACTGATTGACAAGGCCCGGGAGGGCGTTCGCATATATCTGCTCTACGACGAAATCGGCAGCCATGCACTCCCCCGCACATATATTGAAGAGATGCGCGATGCGGGAATCGCTGTCCATTCTTTCCATTCCACCCGGGGTAAACGCAACCGTTTTCAAATCAACTTCCGTAACCACCGCAAGATAGTGGTGGTGGATGGGAAGGCCGGCTGGGTGGGCGGCCACAATGTCGGCGACGAGTATCTTGGCAAAGACCCGAAGTTCGGCCCCTGGCGCGATACCCATGTGAAAATTACCGGTCCGGCTGTACTGGAAATGCAGGTCCCCCTGCTGGAAGACTATCACTGGGCTACTGGAAAACTCCTGGAACTTGACTGGAATCCGGTTCCTGCCCCAGAGGGCGATGCCGCAGTACTGATCCTGCCAAGCGGTCCGGCCGATGAACTGGAAACGGCAAGCCTGATGTACCAGCAGGCCATCCATAGCGCCCGGCAGCGGATCTGGATCGCCAGCCCCTATTTTGTCCCGGATGAATCGGTGTTATCGGCCCTGCATCTTGCCGTCCTGCGGGGAGTGGAAATCAAAATTCTTATTCCCGATGTTTCTGACAGTAAGCTTGTTTATTACTCGACTTACGCCTTTATCGGGGAATTGTTGCGGGCGGGTATACAAATTTATCGCTACCAGCCCGGATTTCTCCATGAAAAGGTCTTTTTGGTCGATGACCGGGTGGCAGGAATAGGCACGGCCAACTTTGACAACCGTTCTTTCCGGCTTAACTTCGAGGTCACCGCGTTGGTGGTTGAGGCAGGGCTGATCTCGGCGGTGGGACAGATGTTCCAAGACGATTTTGCCCGGTCAACAAAAATGGAAATTGTAGACGTGGAAAACAAACCCTGGTGGTTTCAGGTACTTGCCCGGGCTTCCTACCTGACCGCGCCGATACAGTGACCGGAAAATGGAAACCTTATTTTAGGAACAACAGGAGGTACAAAATATTTGTAAAACTTACTCTAAGAAATCCGACAATAGCCCTATAGGTCGTCATTGGCTTGATGTTTGTCACGAGCGCAAACGCAACACCCGCAAATACTCTTTATTACGGCGGTGATAT
>JADFWI010000577.1 GCA_015222985.1 Pseudomonadota bacterium
ACTTACAGGCGCTTGGCCAGGGTCACGGAAACGTCTGAACTCGAAGACCTGCGAGTAGAACTCCAAGACCGCTTTGGCTCCCCCCCACAAGAGGCAATGGCCCTGCTGGAAAAGATCATACTAAAGGTGCTGTGCAAGCAGTTGGGTATCCAGCGCCTGGAGATCGGTTCTCAAAACATCGTATTCACGTTTTCCGAAAAAACACGCGTGACACCGGAGAAAATAACGAGTCTTGTCCAGAAAGAGCCCCGGCTATATCGGCTGACACCTGACTATGCGCTTCATGCAAGGATCGTCTCTGATGGTGCCAATGACCTCATGGGAGCCACCAAAAAGGTCTTGCAAGCGCTGACCTGACGTGATAGCGAGTTGAGGTATAGGAAATGACGAAATGAGTTATAGAATTCCCAAGATACGAACGATGGTCGTTCTTTTTCTTTTCCTTCTTGCTTCAGGATGTTCAGACAGAAGTGAAATTGGCGTCCACAGTCAAACCGTAATCCGGGTTGATGACCATGTGCTGACCCTAACAGAATTCAACGAGTTCTTTGAACCACTCGAAATGAGCTGTGCCAACGGAAAAACCGATGATGGCTCCAGCGTGCGCGAGGCTCGCCTCAGGTTCCTCTTGCAACTCATTGAAGAGATGATCATTCTCAGACGGGCAGAAGAGCTCGATTTACATGTCTCCTCCCGGGAACTCGAAGAGGCTGTCGCCAATATTCAAGGTGATTATAGCGAAAACGGCTTTGAGGCCATGTTTTTGAAGCAGGCCATCTCCTTCGAAACTTGGCAGGAACGTCTCAAGAAACAGATGTTGGTTGAGGAGGTAATCAACAAGGATCTACTGGAGCAAATCTCGGTCAAGCCGGCAGAAATAAGGAACTACTACGATAAACACAATGAGGAATGGACTCACGGGAACCAGGTACGCGCGCTTCATATCCTGCTCCCCAAAAAAGAAGAGGCAGACCTTGTCTTGAAGAGACTCAAGAAAGGTGAAGACTTTGCCACGTTGGCCCGTCAATATTCCACAGCGCCGGAGTCAGAAAAGGGTGGGGATATGGGATATGTGGCTCGCGGTGACCTTCCACAATGCCTTGAAAGTCCCCTTTTTACCTTGAAAAAGGACAAGCTGAGCCGTGTGATAAAGACACCTTATGGTTATCACATATTCAAGGTGGTCGAAACAAGGAAGGCAGGCAAGTCAAAAATGGATGACTGGGTCGAAGAAATCAGAGAGCGGGTCCGGAAAGACAAACTTGAAATAGCCTACGGCCCGTGGTTGGCCAAGCTTCGATCGCGGTATAGGATCACGGTCAACGAGGAAGCTGTCCAATGAAGAAAAGAGCAATTGTTGTAAAGGTTTTCATCACATCGCTTGTCCTGCCATGGTTCCTCTCGTGGGCTGTAGCGGTTCACGGGGAGCTGGTGGATCGCATTGTGGCCATCGTAAATGATGACGCCATTACCCTTTCGGAGCTAAATGAAGCGCTCGAACCTTATGCCAAGCAAATCCGTAATTCTCTCTATGGACCGGAAGAAGAACGCAAAATGCTTTTCAAGGTGCGTCAAGACATCTTGGACAGGATGATTGAGCAAAAATTGACGGATCAGGAGACCAAGAGGTTGGGGGTCTCAGTTCAAGAAAGGGAACTGGACCAGAGAATAGAACAGATCAAGAGTGAACATTTTTTCACGGAAGAAGAACTAAAGAAAGCCCTCGCGGCCGAAGGTTTCACTCTGGACGAATATCGCCGGCGAATCAAGGAACAGATGCTGGGAATCAAGCTCATCAATCTTGAGGTCAAATCCAAAATCGCCATTACCGAAGAGGAAATCCGGGATTACTATGAAAAGCACCTGGATGCATATGGTGAGAAAAAAGAATATCACCTTCGAACCATCCTGATAAGGGTACCGTCTTGGGAGACGACTCAGGACAGGTTAAACGCCCTCAGAAGGATTGAGACCGTCATGAACGAATTGAAGTCCGGCGCTCCTTTTGCCGAGCTGGCAAGGCAGTATTCGGACGATACAACAGCCAAAGCAGGAGGGGATCTGGGCCTGTTTTCCATAGAGGAACTCTCGCCTGAATTCCAGAAGACGATTCGCTGGATGAGGGAGGGCGAGATCAGCCCGGTTTTACAAACCCCGCAGGGTTATCAAGTCCTAATGGTCGAAGAGATCAAAGGGTTACCCGGCAAAACACTAAAGGAAGCGAGAATAGAGATACAGGAGAGGATATATCGCGAGGTAGTGGAAGAGAAATACAAGGCATGGTTGAAAGCCCTTCGAGAACGATCATACGTAAAAGTGATCCAGCAGCTCCACTGACACACCATCTTACCCACGAAAATTCTTGACTTTTTTCCGGTTGTCCTTTAATAAAAGATAATACTTCGGCCTTCTGTGTCGGTTCAAAAACAGGAAAACCTTTGTGCTTTCCCGCAGGTTAGGGCTTTGTCACCGCGAAGGGAAAGGAGGTTGCTCATGAGAAAGGTTGCTCTTGTTGGTTGTGGCGCATACATGGACAGCGGATACGGCTGTCCTGGCAAATGCCAAGCCAGATTGTCCTTATGGCACCGCTGAAGATCTCGCTAAGATGTTGGAAGGCAAAACCCGTATTCAAGTTGTAATCGGGACACACGATTACCATTAGGGGGATGAACATATGAAAGAGCGTAGGGAAACCCCGAGACATGAAGTTGTCCTAAGGGTCCGTTATGAAACAGAAGAAGCATTTCAAGATGCTGTCATCCATA
Source organism: Pseudomonadota bacterium (assembly GCA_015222985.1). Lineage (GTDB taxonomy): Bacteria > Desulfobacterota > Desulfobacteria > Desulfobacterales. Next base: position 2,766 of record JADFWI010000577.1, read on the forward strand.
ACTTGAGCCCTGGCGGACTCTATCTGACGACCCAAGCGCCATTCGATGTAGGCTATGAATTTCAGATAGAAATTGAGTTGCCGGAAAAAGATGAATGGATAAAGGGAACGTGCAGAGTTGTTTGGGTCAACGAGATTGACACAGAGAGTTATCCAAAGGGGATGGGGGTGACATTTCTGGAAATGCCCTCAAAATTTAAGGAGTTGCTTGAGTAGGAAACGATGTAGGAGTTTAGCCTTTTGAAAAAACACGGATTTTACTCACTCCTGTGAGCAAAACAGGGTTTTTGAAAGCGCTAAAGTGTTACGAAACGATAAGCGCGAAGGAAAGGTCTCACAGTGACCAGCAAAGACGCGAGAATCTTGGTAGTAGATGATGATAGGGAATTTGCGGAAACCATGGCCGAACATATGGTTGAGCTAGGGTGTTCGGTCAAGGTGGCTTACGATGGCCACGAGGGCCTAAACAAATTCAGTTCAGATGACTTTGATTTGGTTTTTACCGATCTTCAGATGCCCGTCATGGACGGCATGGAATTGCTCCGTGAAATCAAAGCGCTGGATAAACGATCTGTGGTGGTAGTCATCACCGGCTTTGGGACCATCAAGTCTGCTGTTCAAGCTATCAAGGAAGGCGCTTACGACTATGTCACAAAGCCACTCAAGTTTGAGGAACTTGACATCGTTATCGATCGAGCTTTGGAGAAGCGCACTCTGGTCAAGCAACTCGACTTTTTCAGGGGATTAACCCTGGCAGCGCTTATTTCGATTCCCATCTGGCTAATCCTGGGAATTATTCTGGCCTCAATTATCTTTTGAAAATGCAACTAACAATTGATTCCGTTGAAAATCGTGTTGGTGAGACCGTCACGCTTTGCGGTTGGGTAACCCACAAACGCTCCAGCGGTCGAATACGTTTCCTGGTGCTCAGGGATGGGACGGGCGTTATTCAGGCCACTCTGATTAGGGGTGAGACGAGTGACCAGTCCTTTAACCTGTACTCAGATCTGTCCCAGGAATCTTCACTGGCTGTTACCGGAATAATCCAAAGGGATGCGCGGGCTACCGGAGGTTATGAGATCCTCGTATCAAATATCGAGGTATTTCAGCTTGCAGAAACCTATCCAATTACCCCAAAGGAGCATGGAGTGGGTTTCTTGATGGATCACCGCCACCTGTGGCTTCGATCTTCTCGACAGAGGGCCATTCTGCGTATCCGCCACTGCGTGGTCACAACAGCTCGGAGATTTTTTGACGATCAGGGATTCACGCTCCTGGACGCCCCGATCCTGACCCCTTCATCTTGCGAAGGCACCTCAACACTTTTTGAGACTGACTATTTCGGGCACAACAAGGCCTTTTTGTCTCAGAGCGGGCAACTTTACATGGAGGCCGGCGCTATGGCTTTTGGCAAGGTTTATTGCTGTGGCCCCACTTTTCGTGCGGAAAAGTCGAAAACCCGCCGGCATCTTACCGAGTTTTGGATGATCGAGCCTGAAATTGCGTTTGCTGATCTGCAAACCATCATGTCCCTGGCCGAAGCCATGATCGTGACCGTCGTCCAAGAGGTCCTCAAATCCTGTGAGCCGGAACTCCGCCTCCTGCAGCGAGATATTGCCACGCTTGAGAGGATTCAGCCCCCTTTTCCTGTCATCAGCTATGATGAGGCCGTGCAAATCTTGAAAGATGCTGGAGAACCCCTCCCGTGGGGTGAAGACTTCGGAGGTGGGCAAGAAACTATTATCTCGAGACATTTTGACAAACCCGTGCTGATTCACCGATACCCGGTACAGACCAAGGCCTTCTACATGAAAAATGACCCCGATCGTCATGAGGTGGCCCTCTGTGTGGACATGCTGGCCCCTGAGGGCTACGGGGAGATTATCGGAGGGGGCCAGCGTGAGGACGATTCAAAGGTCCTGAGCGAAAAGATCGAAAAGGCAGAACTGCCAGCCAAAGATTTTCAATGGTATTTGGAACTCAGACGCTACGGCAGCGTCCCACACGCAGGTTTTGGCCTGGGCATTGAGCG
>JADFWI010000578.1 GCA_015222985.1 Pseudomonadota bacterium
ATTGACGGCCGGCTACTGCCAAGACGTATTGTAATACCAGATCCACTTTTTTTTGGTCGAAGCTATTCAATGTCGAGATTCCCTTTTATGCACAATACGTAAGTTGCAATAACAATCTAATATTACCAATCTTGTCAAACAGAAACAACCTCTCGAAAAAAAGTGGCCCGCAACACGGAGAGACCTGAACCCAAGCACAAAGGGTGTTATGGCCACATAACCGTTCCAATAATCCCAATCGGCGTTTTCCAAATAACCTTGATCCCTGGAATCGACGGGGTGAAGTTGAGTTGTCAACTTGAAGCTTTCTACTTTGCCGTCTGATGCAAACCTCTTACTACACGTTCAACGTTGAGGCGGTCCCCCAAGTCTTTGCCGCTTAGCACATGGCTTTGATTTTGTCAAGGATTACAAGCGCCTAGGGGGGCAGGTGTAACGAAGCGTAACAGTTTTTGGAAAAAAGACCGCCAAAAGGTGGGTAGAAACTGCACGCTTGCCTAAATTAGACTCTCACCCCAGTACAGTCGTCCCTCCTTACGGGGCAGGCAGAGCACACAGAGGCACTGAGGTTTTGATCTGAATTGCTGAGGGGCCGATTCACATCAAAGTGCCAACGCTTCGCGTAAAAAGCGAGGCCAGCGCATACATAAGATTATGAGTCTCCTGGCGCACAGTGCCAATGGAAAGACTTGGCCGCCTTTCGATCTCACGCACGTGCAATTCCCTCTCACGAGGACCAAATAGGAGGCGAAAGATCTCGGCTCTTACTCTTGATGACAGTATTTGAGGCAATAGCGTCATGACTGAATGCTTATACCATACGACTGAATGGTTTGACTACTCAAAAATGCCTGCACACAAGCTTCAACTCTCGTTCAACTCTCTCGTGCGCTCCCTCCACGCGCTCGAGCTTACAGAGGCCGCAAAGCAAGGTAACGAGTGAGGAGTGGAAAGCCAAGGTTCATACTATCCCCAGTCTTTCCAAGACGTAGTTGACGCGCTCATAGGCGTCCCTTTCTCGAATTTCCCTGTCCTCGCCGGTAGTCAGCTCTTCGAAATCGGCTACAAACCTGGGACCGACGGCCTTTTCCGAAGCAAAGTGTCTCGCTATTTTCTCCAAACCTTCTCGTACCAGACCGTGCCCTATGTGTGGGCGAAATGCTTCCACCAGCCCATCGAGTCCACCCGGGTAATTGTGAAGGCAATAATAGATGTCCCAGGCATCCTTTTCCTTCAAGCGTTCATCAAGGGCCATACCTTTCATGACAAGAAACGCCACCATGGATGCCACCTGGACTTTCACGCTGTCTCTCGCGCCTCCAGGAAGCTCGCCCTCAACGGTAACTACCACGGGATTTTCAAAGGCAAGATCACATCCTCGTGCTTTACGTGCCAGACCTCCTTGTATCTTCTGGTGTCTATGGCTTTTGCCAGCCCCTTCGTACTCGCCGGCAAGCAAGTCCACTTCCACCAGCACGTCGTTGCCAGCGATCGACACTTTCTTGTAGAAAATGAAGGGCTGTTGACCTTGTCGATATCCTCTGCCCAGGAGCAAGTCGTGTATGGTGTTGTATCCAGCCTCCTTGAGCTTGATGTGATTCAGCGCGAGATCAACATCAATGCTTCCTATATGGGGCTTTCCTTTTCCGCCGAGGAGAATCTCCGGCACCCAGCCCCCGACTAGCACGATGTCTTCCCGATACGCCCCGAGAAGGTGCATGAGTTCGATCAGTACCGAGCGGGCAGCCGCAACCGCTTCGGCAGTGTAATCTCTTTGGGTTACCATTTTTGCCTGATCACTTGCTCAAGGAGCACTTGGGCCGCCTCTTCACCCCGACCCGGGAAATTACACAAATCCAGATAGATTTGAATGGGTGAGACAATCTGCACCCCTTCAACCTCGCGGGCTCCGTATAAGACGCCTCGATCATAGGGATACAGCAGGCTCACATTCGCACCGCTTGTCACCTCTTTGAGGCCCAGAAGTTGGGCCACGTCTTGCCCGGTGCCCTCCACGTATGCGACCACGGTCTGATACCGCACGGCAGGTGCCAGTCTCGCAGCGCCCGAGAAGCTGGTTAGGGCGCAAATAATGCCTCGTTGTTTGCAGACCTCTCCGAGGTGTGCTTCAATTTCAGGCACACGCTTCAAAGAGTAAAGGCCTCTCGCCAGATTTCTTCTGAAGGAGTAGTTTGCAGCCCACTCCTTGAGAAGCCCTTCTGGTTCGCCCAGGATGAAGCCGCTCGGTTGGGTCTGAATCCATTCACGATCTACCAATAGCTTCTTTACATTTGAGACCTGTCCCAAGCTGACCTGCGCCTCTTCAGCCAGCTCTGCCGTCTTCCATGGCCTTTTCGGATGGTTCAACAGCACCCGCACGACCCTCTCGGCCTTGGGCGAATAGAGAGAGCGTAAATCCCGTTTCTTGGCAAAAGCATTGGGCATGCCTTCCCGTTCAATGTATACCTGCCCGAAGCAAAGACGGCAATTACCGGATAGATCCACATAACCAATGTCTTCTTGGATGCAGATTTCCGCAGCTTTTGGTGAAATGTAGGGCGCTATCAAAACCCCGTAAGCCCCGGGATAAGAGTCACGACATCGCAGAAGCTGATTGGCAGCCTCACGGGCCAGTCGAGGCTGACCATTGCTCCTAACCTCCACCACCAGGTCCTGTTGTTTTCCACGCGGAAGGGTGAGTCTGACCAGGAAATCCGGTCTTACCTCGTCCTGGGAAGGCTTCCTTTTAATTTCTTTAATCCTCAGGAAGGGGATCTTCGACAGGCAGGCACTGAGTGCGTTTTCTGCCCTGTCTTCCAGTTCTTTTCCGTGTACTTTCATTCTTTATGCCTGTTTCAGCATTTGCTGAAATAGCAGGATAGAGTGAAAATAGGTTTTTGTCAAGGATTTTCATTGATAATAGTCTTTTCAACATTTGCTGAAAGCTATTTGATTAATGAAAATCTATGAGTGCAATAAAGGTAGGGATAGCACGATTCAGGAGGAATGGGGTAAAATCTTTGATCGTTACCATTCAACGGGGAACAGGGATGCGGGGGGACAATCGTGACAACTTGACCGGCCTGCTTCCCCCAAGCCTCGACGTTTGGTCGGGAAGCTTCACACACGCCATGGACAATATCTGCCTTTCAATGTTTCGCCAACCTTCCTTTGCCTTCAGCTTTGAGCCTTGAACTTTCAACCCTGGTCGATTTACTTTCGCCAGAACTCCGGCACGAAAAGAACGAGAACCGTGTAGATTTCCAATCGCCCGACAAGCATACACAGGATGAGTAGCCACTTACCCAGCACCGGGATGTGGGCATAGTTGTCCGTGGGCCCCACCAGTCCAAGACCTGGTCCGATGTTTCCAATCGTAGCTGCAGCGGCTGCAAAGGATGTGACCACATCAACACCCATAGCGGCCAGCAAAAAGGAGCAGAGGATAAAGAGGCCCAGATAAAACATGAAATATCCCCATATGCTGTGTAGAACCTCATCTGAGATGGGATGGCCTCCAAGTTTGACTTGTGTTACTGCATGGGGGTGGATCAGGGAAAAGAGCTGTTTGTACGAATGTTTCAGAAGAAGCATAATGCGTAGGCACTTCATGCCGCCACCGGTGGAGCCTGCACAGGCGCCGAGAAACATGCAAAAGAGTAAAATGCTTTGAGAAAGAGGAGGCCATAATTCATAGTCGGCTGTGGCGTATCCGGTTGTTGTAATTATTGAGAGTACCTGGAAAACACCAAACCGTATGGCCCCGGAAAGCGTTTCATATGCCGAGTGATAGATATTGAAAGTGACTACGAGACAAAATATGGCGACTATGCCTATGAAAAAACGAAACTCCGAATTGCGCCAGAATGCCAGACAATCTCCCTTCAAGCATTGATAATGAAGGGAGAAGTTGATTCCCGCAAAGAGCATAAACATAATGATAACCGTATCGATGTATGGGCTATTATAGGCTCCGATGGAAGCGTTTCTCGTGGAGAACCCTCCAGTGGCCATGGTCCCAAAGGTATGGCAGAGGGCCTCAAATAAGTCCATACCTCCAAGCATCAGCAACAGGGTTTCTGCTACGCTGAAAAGCACATAGACCTTCCACAAGACCATGGCCGTGTCTCTAATGCGTGGCTTTAGCTTATCCGGCACCGGTCCTGGGACTTCTGCCTTATAAAGCTGCATACCCCCAATACCCAGAAGTGGTAAGATGGCCAGAGATAGTACAATGATTCCCATCCCCCCCAGCCAGTGGGTGAGGCTCCTCCAGAAGAGAAATCCACGAGGGACCATCTCTATGTTGCAAAGCACCGAAGCCCCTGTGGTGGTAAAACCTGAAAGAGACTCGAAAAAGGCATCAGCAAAGGTGTTGAACACGCCTCCCCAGTAGTACGGGAGCGCTCCGAAAAGCCCGGCGGCCGTCCACCCAATGG
>JADFWI010000579.1 GCA_015222985.1 Pseudomonadota bacterium
GAAAAGGCCGAAGCCGAAGCAGATGAAGCCATTAAAAAAGGTGAGCTTGTTGGCCCTTTTGATAATATTAAAGATGCCCTTAAGTCGCTCAAAGAAACCAGGGTATGAAGTTAATCTTCACCAGGCCTTTTATCAGGGACTATCAAAATCTTCCTGCATTTATCCAAACACGGGCCGACAAACAATTAGAACTCCTTTTGAATGACCCTAACCACCCTTCTTTACGAACCAAAAAGATTAAGAAAGAAAAAGGGCTATGGGAAGGAAAAATTACAAAAGGGTTTCGTTTCTCTTTTCAGATTAAGGAAGATACTTACTTGCTTCGAAGAATTGGCCCTCACAACAAAGTCTTAAAAAAACCTTGATTCATATAACTTCTGTATTCTAACCAATGTCGTCTGTCGGGACATATAGTACCTGTTCACAAATAACAGAATGCTGTGTGGCTCATTGCTAGTCAAGCAGCCTCTTTTTCCTGAAAACGAGATAGATTAGAGCACCTAAAGCCATGGTCCCGATCCCAAACAGGGAGGTAACCGGCCTGCTCTTGATAGAGAAATAGATAATCCATAGGTTCCCAAGGATGAAAAAAACCGGCGTTACTGGATATAGAACTGTTTTATAGTTTCTTATCGCCCCAGGCTTTTTGACTCTGAGTATAATCATTCCAACTACCGTCAACATGGCAAAAAACGAAAGAGTGAAACCAATGTATAGAAGTAGCTTGTCAAAAGATGCAGTTATGACCATTAGAATGGCAATGCCTGCCTGTAACACTATAGCATATACGGGTGTCCTGTGGAGACTATTCACCTTGCCAAAAAGCTTAAAGAAGACACCGTCTTTGGCCATGGCGTAATACACCCTGGGTCCGGCCATAATCATAGCACTTAGAACCGACAAGAGCCCAACAGCAATGGCCCCGCTGAAATACCTGCTGACATCCTTGCCGAACAAAGATGCGGCGGATTTTGTGCCAATTTCTAGGACGCCTTTCATTTGCTCCACTGGTAGAGCATAAATATATACCACGTTCAAAAGCAGGTAAAGAAACATGACCACAAGGGTTCCCGCCAAAAGGGAAAGGGGAATGTTTCGGCCGGGGTTCTTGATTTCGCCCCCCAAATAAGCCGCAGCATTCCAACCGCTGTAGGCAAAAGATATGAATATGAGAGACACAGCGAACTTGTCTTGCGGTATCGACCTGATATCAAGGCCTTTGGAGAAATTGGCCGCCGATCCATCACCCAAAAGAAGTCCGGCCGCAATAAATATGACAACAAGACTGAGTTTGAATATGGTCAATCCATTTTGAATTCTGCTTCCAAACACGAGGCTATGGTAATGCACGACCGAAAGGAGAACAATCACACCAATAGATAGAACGCTCTGCGGGGATACAGTGATAATATTTACGTCTAAGAATGGAACTGTTATTTTCGGCCCGAGGGATAGAGCAAAGGAACGGAAGAAATACATAGAAAAGGCAATGGAGGCCGCTGCAATGGGAGCCGAGAAACCCACAATCAGGGATATCCAGCCGGAGATGAAACCTATCCATTTGCCAAAGCTTTCCCGCAAAAAGACGTATTCTCCTCCCGCCCTCGGAAACATGGCTCCTAGCTCTCCGTAGCAAAGGGCTCCGGAAAGGGCAAAAAGGCCCCCTACAAACCAACACAGGAGCATACTTTGAGGGTTGCCGAGATCTTCGATGATGAAGCCTGAGGTGGTGAATATGCCGGTACCCACCATGTTAGCTATCACCATAATCGTGGCGGAGAAAAAACCGATTTCCCTTTTCAGTTTCTGGTTGTTAAGAGTGTTCTTCACATTAGCCTTTCTGTTCAGTAAGCGGAATTCCTTTCCCTTTGCCAAAGCATGATCCTTCCTCAAAAAGTCGGGTTGAAGCTCTCCGCCATCCCGCTATGAACGGGATGGGGAATGCGCTCGCTGTTGAGGAAAAACTAGGCCAAGAGGCTGATGAGGAAATCAAAATGACCGTGCCGTCGTCCTTCAGAATACGGTTGATGGTTCGATCTGAGGGGAAACCTATCCCGGATTTACTCAGTTCCCACTTGATGGCAGAAGCGCCAATTTGTGCGAATGATTCCGATTCAAGTCTCCTTCTGACTTCTACCTAAATTGAGCGATTAGCCTTTAGCGGTTAGCAATTAGCTTAATGATTACAGGATGTTTTGCTATTACAAACTTTCACCCGTTGGGTGTTATTTCTAAGTAACGAATGCCTTGATTTTTCAAAGCTAAACGCTAATGGCTAACAGCTAATCGCTCAACGAACCAATCTTTCCGCCCTGTTTAGTAACGTC
>JADFWI010000580.1 GCA_015222985.1 Pseudomonadota bacterium
ATCATCTCTTTGGCAGTCAGTTGCCATTCAGGCAGTTTCCGGCACTCTATGCCCTGCTCTATCGATTTGACTATCTTACGACCGTAAATATTCGGTGAACCCGTAAATTTTTCTGGACACAGCTTTTCAATTCTGGTATACGCAGAGACATGTCGTGTCATTACTCACACAGTCTCGCATGTACCTCAAGCTTTATTCCTATTTCCTGTCTGCCCCCGATTGCCCGTCAAACACTTAAACTCCTTCGAGATCACTCTGATTATGTCCGAAATTCTGATCTCTTTGATCATTGTGATCTCACTAAGGAAAGCAATAAACTTCGGTCCGAAGTTGCCTATTGGAAGAGCATGCACAGGAAGGCCAAGGCCAGGCAGGCAGAGCTCGTCCAAGAAAACAAAGAACTGAGGGCCAAGTTGAAGCAGCGGGAACGACTGCTTTTTGGCCGTAAATCAGAACAGAGCAATGGTAAAACCCTCAAGGCTGATTCAGACAAAGATCAAACCAGAAAACGCGGGCAACAGCCTGGGGCTGTCGGGCATGGGCGCAGACGGCATGACAACCTCCAGGTCAAGGAAGAAGTCTACGATTTGTCCGAAGATGCAAAATGCTGCCCTCGCTGCGGCAGGCCTTTTGATCTTTTTCCCGGCACGCAAGATTCAGAGCTTGTTGAAGTGGAGGTCATGGCTCATATCCGTCGTATCAAACGCAAGCAATACAAACGCACTTGCTCTTGCCAGAATCTTCCGGCCATCAGCACGGCCAACGGACCCGACAAACTCATACCCAAAGGAGCATACGGAGATTCCGTATGGGTCCAAGTCTTACTCGATAAGTTTCTTTCATATCGTCCAACATACCGATTCCTGGAAAGCCTCAAGCTCGTTGGTTTGAACATCGCTCAAGGCACCATCACCGACGGATTGAAACGATTATCTCCACTGTTTCAACCCATCTATCACCAGATTATTGCCAAAAACCAAACAGAAAAACACTGGCATGCAGACGAAACCCGATGGCTGATCTTCAAAGAGATCCAAGGCAAAACCGGGTATAGATGGTATTTGTGGGTGTTCAAATCTGCCTCTACGCTTGTCTATATCATGGATAAAAGCCGTTCGTCCAAGGTCCCTAAAAATCATTTAAAGGATGCCGAAGAAGTCATTCTTTCCGTTGATCGATATTCAGCCTACAAAGCGCTGGCTAAAGATAAAGATGGTTCCATCCGCCTGGCCTTTTGCTGGGCCCACGTGCGTCGGGATTTCTTAAATCTTGCTAAAGATTGGCCCAAACTGGAAGATTGGGCTATGGGCTGGGTAAAAGAAATTGGGACATTGTATTGCTTAAACGGACATAGATCAGAAGTTGGAGACGATTCCCCGCAGTTTCCTCAAGCTGAAAAGAGACTACACAAAGCCGTGGACCACATGAGCAAACAATGCGAAAAAGAGCTGAAAAAGAAAGAGATTCACCCTGCCTGCAAAAAGGTTCTAAACAGTCTCAAAAGGCATTGGCCGGGACTGACCATCTTTGTCGACCACCCAGAAATACCTATGGATAATAACGCAGCCGAACGGGCGTTACGCGGTCCCGTTGTGGGTCGGAAAAACTTCTATGGATCGGGTTCCCTGTGGAGCGGCGAACTTGCGGCCACCCTGTTTACCATTTTTCAAACGCTTAAGCTCTGGGATATCAACCCCAAATCCTGGCTTCAGGCCTTTCTTCGGGCCTGCGCTGAAAACGGCGGTCAACCTTTGGAAGAAGATGTCTCCTCCTTCCTGCCCTGGACCATGACCACACTGGACAGACAAACTTACAGCCGTCCATTACAGCCCCATGACACTTCCTAAGATTTACCGCTATTGCGGCAGGAATTTCACCTCCCACGAAATCGAGATCATCCAGAAGATCATTTCTCAAGATCCGATACGCACGCGTAGTAAAATCTCAAAGCTAGTCTGCCGGACTCTTGAATGGTTCAAACCAAATGGTGGACTCAAGGATATGAGCTGCCGCGTTGCCATGCTCCGAATGCACGAAGATGGCCTCATTGCATTGCCCCCGGCCCGCAAGACCGTGCCGCCTAATAAACGCTCAAGGATTAAATACACACAAGATACGGCTCCCGGCAAACCCATTACAGAACCTGTAGGCAAGCTTCTAAACCTGAAAATGTCTCAGGTTTCTTCAAAAGACCAATCTCGCATCTGGAATGAGTATATCCACCGCTATCACTACCTTGGTTACAAAACGCTTCCCGGCGCCCAACTCAGATACTCCCTCTATTCAGACAGCTCCATCATAGCTTTGCTCGGCTTCGGGGCAGCGGCCTGGAAAGTGGCGCCAAGAGACCAATTCATCGGATGGTCGCCTCAACAGCGAGAACAAAAACTACATCTCGTCGTTAATAACGCCCGCTTTCTCATCCTGCCCTGGGTCCAATCAAAAAACCTGGCCTCAAAAATCCTCTCCATGGCCTCCAAACAGCTCCCAAAAGATTGGCTCCAAATATACAACTACCAACCGGTCCTTTTGGAAACCTTCGTCCAGATTGATCGGTTCGAAGGAACCTGCTACAAAGCAGCCAACTGGACATATGTGGGTACAACCAAAGGCAGAGGAAAGCTCGACCGCCTTAACATGGCTTGCCTGCCTCAAAAAAAGGTCTGGCTTTACCCTCTAAGAAAAAAGTTCAAAGAATTGCTTTGCTCTTGACTCTCACTGACTGATGGGATTACCGAATATTTACTTCTATTTCTCGCGTTTTTGCACGGATAAATACCATAATACAATCTTCATTATTTATTATAC
>JADFWI010000581.1 GCA_015222985.1 Pseudomonadota bacterium
CCGTTCCCTTAACCGCAGCCATCAAAATTGCCTTTGAGCAGATAGAGGCCACCCGGCCTTTTGCTATGATGATGGCTGGCAAGTAGTTCCTAAACGACAAAAGTTATTAGAGGTATCTTTCTTATGCCAGATCCAATGCAAAAAAAAAGAGTAGCTGGACTCCTTTTTATCACTCTGTTTTTCCCCTTTCTCTGGAGTTGTGAAAAACCACCCCCACCTCCAGCCGATCCCGTTGAAGTTGTAGTAGAGCCTGCCAAACAAAAAGATTTCCCCATTCATGGTGTTTACATAGGAACTACCCAGGCCTCCCTCGACATTCAAGTAAGAGCCCGAGTGAACGGTTTTATTGAAGAGGTTGCTTTTACTGAAGGCAGTCTGGTTAAGGAGGGCAAGCTTCTCTACCGCATCGATAACCGACCCTACAAAGCCCGGGTCAAACGTCTTCAAGCCAATGCCGAAAGGGCGCAGGCTCAGTTAGCAAAATCCCAACGAGATGTAGCCCGCCTGGAACCATTGTATGAACAGGATGCCGCCAGCCAGCTTGATCTGGACGATGCTCTTTCGGCCCGTGAACAAGCTCAAGCGGGCCTGGCTGCGGCTTTGGCTGAACTTCAGGAAGCTGAGTTGGAGATGGAATACACCGATGTTCATGCCCCGATTGCGGGTCTGGTTGGAGCGACGCGCGCAGATCTTGGAGCCCTGGTGGGCAGCGGTGGCGAATCCCTGCTCACAACAGTTAAACGGGTTGATCCCATGTATGTCGAATTCCATATGTCGGCCTTAGATTACCTCCATGCCCGCCAGCGTAAAGCCGGCTTTGAAGAACAGCGCAAGCTGGAAAAGGAGGGCAAGGCAGTTGAAGGCAAGGTAATAATCACCCTTCCCGACAACAGCGATTATCACTACAGTGGTGAGGTGAATTTTACCGATCCACAATTAAATCCCAAGACCGGAACCTTTGCCGTGCGAGCTACAGTGCCCAATCCCGATCGGGAGTTATTACCAGGCCAACACACGCAAGTGAGACTAATATTAGACATCATCCCAAAGGCTGTCGTTATTGACGAAAAAATGATCCAGGTAGAGCAGGGAGGAACCTATGTCATGGTCGCTATGCCTGATGGCACTGCCGAGCGCCGATTTATTGTTACAGGGGCTCGCCATGAAGTGGATGTTGTGGTCGATTCGGGGCTCACGGCAGGAGAGGAAATCATCTCTGAAGGAATTCACAAGGTCAGACACGGCCAGCGCATCCGCACTATCAGTGCAGAAGATTATGCCAAACGTATCGAGGAAGAAAAGGCTGCGCTACTGGAGGAATCTACTCCGAGCTCCGCAAACTCCGACAAAAAAGGCAGCGAAAAATGATTGCTCATTTTTTTATTCGCAGGCCGGTCAGCGCGGCCGTTGTCTCCATCCTGATTACCCTCGTAGGATTGATTTCGCTCTTCACCTTACCTGTGGATCAATACCCCTATATCAGTCCCCCTTCAGTAAAAGTCAGCACTTC
>JADFWI010000110.1 GCA_015222985.1 Pseudomonadota bacterium
GGTGAAATAACATTGGGAAGAATATGCCTTATAATGATAATTATGTTATGGGTTCCAATTGCACGAGACGCTTCCACGAATTCCTTTCTTTTCAAGGAGAGAACGCTTCCGCGAATTGTTCGGGCATAGGTGACCCAGTCTGATATTCCGAGCACGAGAATCAGGTTCAGAATTGAAGGACCGAGAACCGCAATCACTGAAATAGTAAGCAGCATGAAAGGATAGGCCATGAAGATATCAGCGATGCGCATTATGAAACTGTCGGTTTTGCCACCATAGTAGCCTGAAATAAGTCCCAGAACGATTCCGACCAGCTCCGCCACGAAAACGGCTGTAAAGCCGACTAAAAGAGAGACCCTGCTGCCGTAAAGCAAACGTGATAAAACATCTCGGCCGAGATTATCCGTGCCCAGAGGATGGCTCCATACCCCCCCTGACTGCCATACCGGTGGTGTAAACCGGGCCAGAAGATCCTGTGCAAGAGGATCTGTATGGTACAAAACAGGAAACAATACACTTGTCATCAGGATGAGCAGAAGAAGTATGCCCCCGGCCAAGGCGCTCGGACGCTTAACAACCTCCCGAGCGGTTTCAAGCGTTAGTCGGATACGGGGTTCAAGACTCTCAATTGCTTGCCGGAAGCCACGGGATTCGGTTGCCCTGGTGTTCATTTTTCCTCTGAATAACTGATTTGGGGGTCCAGGTACACATAAAGAATATCCACCAAAAGATTCATTCCCACAAATAGAAGGGAAAGTACAAAGACGATGGCCTGAACAAGGGGATAATCCCTGCTGAAGATCGCCTGGATCACCAGACGTCCCAGTCCCGGCCATGCAAATACCGTTTCTATTATCACCGTGCCGCCAATGAGAAAACCGAACTGCATTCCCGCCACGGTCACAAGCGGGATCAGGGCGTTTTTCAGCGCATGCTTGGAGATAACGATCTCCTCCCTGAGCCCCTTGGCTCTGGCGGTGCGGATATAGTCAAGACTCAGAACTTCCAACATGACCGATCTTGTGAGCCGGGCAAACATGGCCATTAGACTCAGCCCCAGCGATACGGCCGGCATAATCAGATGTGCCATGGTACCACGGCCCGATGTGGGCAGCCAGCCCAGGTGGACGGAAAAGAGGAGCATAAGCATGATTCCCAGCCAGAAATGGGGCATGGAAAGGCCCAACAGCGCTCCGAGCATGCTACCCATGTCCAGCATGGAACCCCTTCGAACCGCCGAAATAATACCTATGGGCACAGCCAGAACAAGGGCAAACACCATGGCGGCCACCGCAAGCTCCAAACTGGCGGGAAGCCGTTCGATGACAAGCTCCATAACCGGCACGTGGTAATAAAGAGATTCACCGAAATCACCCCGGATCGCCTTTGAGGCAAAGCGGACATACTGAACATAGAGCGGGTCATTGAACCCAAGCTGCTCCCTGAGTTCCTCTATCTCCTGATCGGATGCATCCCCCGGCAGCATCAGCAGCACCGGATCTCCCGAAAGATGGATAAAGAAAAAGCTTATCATGGAGATCCCGATGACAACGTAAACCGTATGCCAGAGTCTTTTTAGTATATATTGCAGCATAATAACATGAAGCCGGATACTTTAGGGGCCCTGCGGGATAACTTTCCGCAGGGCCTGTGGTTGGTTTTTAATTTTTGGGTTTGGCCCACCGCATGTTCATGAATCCGTCACGGTCACCCTTGTAGAAGACCTTGTTGGAAACACCGAACACTTCGGGAATCACGTAAAGATAGGCCCAGGGACAATCCTTGTACAGAATTCTATCAATTTCGTTGTAGACCTTGGCCCTCTCTGTGCGATCAATAATGGTTCTGCCCAGATCAAGAAGGACATCAATGGTTTCATTTTTATAGTAATAGTCGCGGCTCTTTGAATTGAACAGGGAATACATGTAACGATCAGGCTCCGGCGCATCATCCCACCAGTAAACGTACAACTGATGCTTTTTGCCTTTGTATCGTTGCCACATAACTGCCCGCTCAAAAGGCTCCAGTTTTGCTTTTATGCCTGATTCCGTCAGGTTCGCGGCAATGGCTTCGACCTGCTCCTGAATCTGAGACATGTAGGTGGGATAAGCCAGGCGTACTTCGATTCCGTTCGGATAACCCGCTTCCTTGAGCAGGGCTTTTGCCTTTGCAGGATCAAAAGCATAGGGCTTAAGATCAGGTGCATGGCCGAATGTCCTGGGGCTGATCGGACCGTTGCAAAGAATAGCCTTGCCGTTGAAAAGCGCTTTGTTGATAAGCTCGCGGTTAATGGCGTAGTTCACTGCCTGGCGTACGCGTACGTCATCAAAGGGCGGCTCATAGGTGTTTATGCCAAGATAGGGCATTACGCCCATCTGTGAGGTGAGATACGCCTTGCCTGACTCCAGGATATTTTTTCTCTGGTGAACGGCGATACCGCTGATCACATCTACTTCCCCGGTGACAAGTGCCGCTACCCGGGATGTCGCCTCGGGAACAGTCTTGAAAACGACTTTGCTGTAGTATGGTTTGGGGCCGTAATAATTTTCGTACCGCTCCAGAATTACCGATTCTCCCCGTACCCATTTCGCAAGTTTATAAGGCCCGCATCCCACCGGGTTGGTGTTGTATTTTGTGTTCCCGACTTTTTTGATATAATCCGGAGGAACGATGGGAAGGTAAATACCCAGCATGTAAAGACCGGGTGCAAAGGGTTTTGCAGTTTTTATCTCAAAGGATAATTCATCCAGTACCTTAATCTCTTTGAAGGCGGAAAGTTTTCCCTTGTGGGGACACTTGATTTCAGGATCAAATACCCTGTCAAGAGAGAATTTAACGGCCTTTGCATTCAAGGGCTCACCGTTATGAAACGTGACCCCTTTGCGGAGGGTGATCTTCCAGGTCATGTCGTCCAGCTTTTCCCATTTTTCAGCCAGGGCGGGTTTGATCGATGCATCCTCCTGGGGAAAAAACAGCGTGTCGTGAATATTGTAGCAAACACTCATCGTGTTTTGCAAAGAGGAACGCATCAGGTCGAGTCCCAC